>CALKIW010000134.1 GCA_937995875.1 uncultured Bacteroidales bacterium
CGACTACAGTCAAGCCAGCGGCATGAGTGTCATCGACTTCCCCGTGCACTACAATTTCACGTCTGCGGGCAGCGCAATGGGCATGGCAACCGGTGGTGATCATTTTTACAATGACGCTACATACAATGTTGTATATGTAGACTCCCACGACTATGGCCCACAGCCCAGCGATGGCATCAGATTCTCCGGCGGCACCGACCAATGGGCCGAAAACCTCACGTGGATGTTCTTCTTCCGCGGCATTCCCTGTATCTACTATGGCTCCGAAGTGGAGTTCATGAAAGGCGCAAAAATCGACGATGGCCCTAACGGACCGTTGAGCAACACAGGTCGCGCCTACTTCGGACAGAATCTGGCCGGTAATGTCAATGCTTCCGATTTCGGACTGTTCTCTGCCGATGGGCAGGTGTCGAAGACGCTCAACCATCCTCTCGCCAAGCATCTGTCGCGTCTCAACCGCATTCGTCAGGCAGTGCCTGCCCTGCGCAAGGGCCAGTACAGCACCGAAGGCTGCTCTGCCAACGGCGGTTTTGCATGGAAAAAACGATATGCAGACGGCAGCACCGACTCTTATGCATTGGTGTGCATGAACGGTGGGGCAACTTTCAGTGGCGTGCTTAACGGCACTTACACCGATTGCGTTACGGGCGACGTGAAGACTGTGACCAACGGTACGCTCTCCGTATCTTCTCCCGGCAATCAGGGCAACGCCCGCGTCTATGTGCTCAACGGTCCGGGCAAAATCGGGGAGGATGGACCTTTCCTCTACACATCGACGGCAGGTGCCAGCGACAACAGCGCACTGGCCACAGACCTAGGCACCACTTGGAATGATGTCGTGGAGGCTCAGCATCCCTCATTGTCCCTTTCTGTTAATGGCGGCACTTTCAAGTCGCAGACAATCAACGTAACCCTGACACGCAGCAATGCCACCGAAGGCTGGTATCAGCTGGGCAATGGACCGCAGATACCCCTCTCGTCTGACAAGACAAACGTCACCATAGGCGAAAACATGGCCTATGGCGAGCAAGTAACCCTCAAATGGAGCGTTACGGGCACAAATGACGGAGTGACTGAAACCGTAACGGGCGAGGCTGTATATCGGAAGGTAGACCCCAACAAGGCTATTACGGTTTATGTGAAAGCAGCAGAAGCCCCCAACCTCTATGCTTGGTCAGAAGAGTCGGGAAGCACCGTGAAGCTGTGTGGTCCATGGCCCGGAAAGAAAATGACCTCTACAACCACTATCGGTGGCGAAACGTGGTACACGTTCTCAACAACAGATGCTTCTGTGTTCAACATTATCTTCAACAACGCAGGAAATCAGACCGCAGACATTTCAAACATCAGTGCCGATGCTTATTTCACCTATGACGGAGCAGCCGGCTATGTAGACGTAACCGAAGAAATGGACAACCCCACTCCGGAAAGAGACCATGTTAATATTACGATGGATAAAAACGGGGCGTCATATTGCAGCACCTACAATCTTGACTTCAGTCAGGTGGATGGCCTGAAAGCATATATCGTGGCAAGTTATTACACCATAGGCGACGAGCTAAGAGTGTTGTTCGCTTCTGTCAAAGACGTCCCCGCAGGCACGGGCGTGATTCTCAGGGGAGAGGCAGGACGCACTTACGAGATTCCGTTGAGCAAGGCTACAGTGTCATACGAAAACTTGTTGAAGGGGGTTAATGCAGCAACAGCAGTGAAGAAGACCAATGGTATCTATACCAATTTGATTTTCAGCAAACTCGCTCAAAACTTCACTCCGCTGTCCAATGATGTTACACTGCCCGCCGGAAAGGCTTATTTGCCTGTGCTTACATCAATCTTGGGAACCCCGGCTGACAGCAAGCGTATAACCATCATCTATGATGATGAGACGACTGGTATCCGTCAAATCGCCACAGGGCAGGATTCGGGAGATAACCAATGGTACACCCTGTCGGGAGTGCGCATCAGCAAACCCACAGCTAAGGGAGTATATATTCACCAAGGTCGAAAAGTCGTTGTACGATAATAACAATGTTTAATTTTTTAGGTAAATTTAATTAAAAAGAAAATGAAAAAGTTAGTTTATGTAGTTCCTAAGGTA
>CALKIW010000135.1 GCA_937995875.1 uncultured Bacteroidales bacterium
GCGAACGCCAAAACCTTGCTTTGGATATCATCGCCGAGACGATAATTGTCCTTGATGGTCCAGACACGACACTCCTTGGTCATGCAGAGATTGAGAATCTCCATAATCATGAATAGGTTGCGCCCCAGACGCGAAAGCTCGGCACAAATGATGAGGTCGTCTTTCCTGACGTGTTTGAGTAGCTTGCCAAGCTCCCGTTTGGTGTAGGTCTTAGTTCCGCTGACGGTTTCTTCTATCCATCCATCGACCTTGATGTTTTTCCGTTTGCAGAAATTGTTGATTTCAAAACGCTGGTTTTCCACTGTTTGTTTGTCACTGCTCACCCTGATGTATCCGTAAATCATAATGTTGTAGAAATTTTGATTTCTGCAAATATAACAAAAGTCCCCAAATGAGCTGCAACGATTGATACGAATAAAAGCAGTGATTCAGAAACCGCCTTTGCAGTCGATTCCTACCGCTTCCGCATCGTGATAGCGAGTTTGTTGAAACTTTACAGGGGGAATGTTGTAGTGAAACTCAGGAATTACGGTGTTGGAAGAACGTTGTGCCCAACACGCCGAGAATCACCATTGCTGCACCGATGAAATGAAACAAATGGAGCTGCTCGTCCAATATCATGATGCCACCCATGATTGAAACCAGTGGCGTAAGATTGTTGATGACGGCCACCTGTGAGGCCGGGATGTAGACTAAGGCATAATTGTTGAATACCGACGTGACCATCGACGAGAGCACACCAAGATAGAGTATGGCAAGAATGAAGCTCGAATGGCTCAGGGGAGCGATAAATTCGTGCATCGTGCCGTGAGCCAGATGATTGCCAATGGCAATGGCATTGAAGACGATGGCTGCCAGCACAATCATGACAAAGGTGATGTCGATTGTGCGATAATGCTTGTTGATCTTACGCCCGAAGATGTAATAGAACACGATGGAAAACACACTCAACAATATGATAAAGTTGCCCCGTATGCTGTTGCCGTGAATGATTGTGCCGCTTTTCATAAAAATATAGCCGATGCCTGCCACCGACAGCACGACCCCCATAATTTGTCCGATGGTGTGCCGCTCTTTGAGCAGCAGCGATGCCAGCAGCAACGTCATCACGGGTGTGATGGCCGACATGATGCCGGCCTCCGACGCCGTGGTGTATTGCAGTCCGATGGTTTGCAGTCCAAAGAACAACAGTGGGTAGAAGACAGAGATCGACAGCAGCTGCAAGAATTGCTTGCGGTTGAGTTTGGGCTTTTTGACAATGCCCGTCGCGTATAACAGCAGCAGTGCTATGACCGCCGCATTGAAGCGATGGGCCAGCACGTCGAACGGACCGGCCGAGCGAAGGGCTATCTTGACAAATACGAACGACAGGCCGATTATCAGCGTAGACATGGCCATGCCGATGTAGGCTCTCAACATTTGGTTTTGCGAATGAATGACATTCATAGATGCTGTTCTGATTTTGCGAAGTGAAACGTGGTGTGGCTCGAAAGTGAGGCTGCGGATTGCACGCAGAGAGGAGCCTCCACAGCAGAGGAAGCCCTACCTCTTTCTCGGCGAGAGTGTCACCAGCGGGATAAACATTTCTTCCATCGAGATGCCACCGTGTTGGAATGTGTCTTTGTAATAAGACACATAGTAGTTGTAGTTGTTGGGATAGGCGAAGAAGTGTTCTTCTGTTGCAAAGACGTAGCTTGTGCTGACGTTTGGCGAGGGGAGTTGTGCCTTGTATGGCTCTTTGATGACAAACACGTCTTTCGCGTTGTAGCTGAGGTTTTTGCCGAGTTTATAGCGCAGGTTGGTGTTGGTGTTGCGGTCGCCGATGATTTTGATGGGGTCGGTGACGCGTATGGAGCCGTGGTCGGTGGTCAGTATAATCTTGTAGTCGCTCTGTGCCAATCGCCGCAGCAGGTCGGACATGACGGAATGTTGAAACCAACTCAGCGTGATGCTGCGATAGGCACTTTCGTTGTTGGCCAGTTCGCGCACCATCATCGATTCCGTGCGTGCATGGGAGAGCATATCAATAAAATTGATGACCACCACATTGAGGTCGTTGTTCTTTAACGAATTGTATTGTTGGAGCAACCGTTCGGCAGCAGCAGAATCGTTGATTTTATGATAGCTGAACTTGTCGTGGCGGCGATAACGGTCTATCTGGGTCTGGATGAGGGGTGCTTCGTTGAGATTCTTGCCCTCCTCCTCGTCTTCATCCACCCACAACTCCGGAAACAGCTCCGCAATTTTGTTGGGCATCAGTCCGCTGAAGATGGCATTGCGTGCATACTGTGTGGCGGTGGGCAGAATGCTCATATACATATCTTCCTCAATGTCAAACTGGTCTCCGATTTCCTGAGCGAGGATTTTCCATTGGTCCCAACGGAAGTTGTCGATGACGATTAGGAACACCTTTTCGCCATCGTTGAGGATAGGGAATATTTTTTCCTTGAAAATGTCAGGACTCATCAATGGTCGGTCGGCAGGACGCTGGTTGGTGATGGGCGCCTTGGGGTCCACCCATGCCATGTAATTGCTCTTTATGTATTTGGCATATCCAATGTTGGCTTCTTCCTTCTGCATCTGTAGTATGTCGGTCATGGAACTCTCCGTAGAACTAAGCTCTACCTCCCAATGCACCAGTTTCTTGTACACATCCATCCAGTCTTTGTAGTCCCTGCAACTGCTGATCTGCATTCCCAGTTGCTGATATTGTTGCTGATAGCCGCTCTGTGTCACTTCGGTTACAATTTCCTTGCGATGGATGTTTTTCTTCAGTGTGAGGAGAATCTGATTGGGGTTTACCGGCTTGATGAGATAGTCGGCAATCTTTGACCCGATGGCCTGGTCCATGATGTTTTCTTCTTCGCTCTTTGTCACCATCACCACCGGCGTCTGCGGTTGTATCTCCTTGATGCGCTGCAGCGTTTCCAAGCCGGTGAGTCCGGGCATCATCTCATCGAGCATGATGAGGTCGAAGGTCTGTTGCCGGCATATCTCTATGGCATCGGTACCGTTACTTACCGTTGTAACATTATAATTTTTCTTCTCTAAAAAAATGATATGGGCTTTGAGAAGTTCAATCTCGTCGTCTACCCATAGTATCAATCCGTTGCTCATGTTTAAAATCCTTCTAAGTCGTAGTATTCATCTTCAAGATCGAAAGTTTTACGCTTCTTTTCGGTCTTTTCGGATGTATCTG
>CALKIW010000136.1 GCA_937995875.1 uncultured Bacteroidales bacterium
CCTCAGCCGAAATGCCTGCCGTTGCTAGACATTGCCAGCCAGTGCCCGTCACTCCGCGGTCTTCACTGCGTGATCGAGTTGATCGACACCCGCCGTGACACGCTCCATGAAGTGCCTGCCTGCGTCTGTTAGCCGAACGCCCCGCGCATGGCGCTCAAATAGCAGGACACCAAGGTTATCCTCCAGCGCTTTCACACGCGCGCTGACGCTCGACTGGCTGATACCAAGTGCCTTGGCCGCATGCCGAAAATTCAGATGCTCGGCGACGGCGATGAACTGAACAAGGGAAATGAGCGGTATCCTGCCAGACAGGATACCGACATTCACGAGGTTTCGATGGTTAGTGCGCCGCATCGGAGCGGGCCTGCTACCAGTCGTCGGTTAGACGACTGGCGACTTCTCGGTGGCAGCCCCACGGAGCCGAAGGAGCACCAGCCCCAACGAAACCAGTACCGCCATCGCCGTGGCGTAACAGATCACGGGCCACGCTGTGTCACCGTTTAAAAGTGCCACCGCCAATGTCCCGACAATGCTGACTATCAGGCTTTGAACGCAGAAGTAGAACGCGACCGCTGATCCCGCGATGTCGTCGAACTCTGCCAAAGCGCCGTTCGCGGTAACGGACACCGTGAAGACAATACCGACCGCGACAACCCACATCGGTAGGATGAAGGTGAGGAATGACGGCGAGCCGTAAAGTTCGCCGATCCCCAACAGGACCGCTCCGCAAACAAGCAACGCCATCCCACGCGCCACGCATCCTGCGATGCCCCATCTGGCGACAAAGGACTTCGCGAAACGGGTTGTCACGATCATTACAAGCGCGACAGTGGCGAAGGCAAAGCTGAATCCGATCTCGGAATATTCCGCTTGGCCTATGAGCACACGGGGAGCCGTCGAGAAGAAGACGAAGTAGGTGCCCATACCGGCGCTAAAGCCGACAGTGTAAACCCAAAAAGCCGGACTCGCGAAGATCGGCAAGACAGATCGGCGCGTCTTGACTTGATCCAGAGGGCGGGTTTCGTGCCACCTGAAACCCGCATTTAGGAGTGCGAGCATCGCCAGTATAGCCAAAGTAATGAATATCGCCTGCCATCCCAAGAACTCGCCGATCAATACTCCGGCGATAGGGCCGAGCGCAGGCACGAACGCCAGCATCGAACTGAAAAGGCCGTAGATGACGACACCCTCAGGACGGTTGGCATAAACGTCGCGAACCGTCGCGAACGTCGCCACCAGCATGGCCGACGCGCCCACTGCTTGAAGTAGACGGAAAGCGACAAAGGCCGGTGCAGTTGAAGACCAAGCTGCTCCCAGAGACGCAATGACGAAAGCCGTTGCGCCCGCAAGTAGAATTGGCCGTCGCCCGATTCTGTCTGAGAGCGGACCAAAAATCACCTGGCCCACGCCGAGCATCACCATATAGAGGCTCAACGTGAGTTGGATCATAGCGGGCGTCGTGTTCAGGATGCCGGGCATCGCTGGAACGACAGGGAGATAAATATCCATCGCCAGTGAAGCGAGGATGTCGAAAGGAGCCATCAGCAGCAGTGCTGCCGGCAGCGTATAGGCCCACGCGGGGCGTGTGGTGGTCATGACGAATCAACCCTCGATTAAGGAATACCGGGCGACGTCTGCTCGTCAGCAATCAGATGAGACTAGCCTTACAGAGCGCCGCAACAACAATACTGGTTGTTGCGGCTTACTTGTCTGCTGACTTGGAATTTCCCATCTGATTACTCCACGCTTACGAATATGAATTGCTACATTTTATCCGATTATCTTTTGCTTCGCAATGCGGCATGGGCGCACTCAGCGTTCCAGCCCCCTCTGCCGCCCTAACTGCCACGACACCGACCCGCCCTGCACGATGCCCATAACCTCGCGGCCGAGTTGGCGGTCGATGATCGGCCGCCACGGGACAAGGGTGAACTCATGGGATTTCTCGACCACGGCGAACTTGCCGCTCGATAGATGCACGGTTCCGGTAAACTTGCCGCTGACGCTCTCGCCGTCCGTGGCGGCGCGGAACGGCAGGCCCTTACTCAAAGCCATATCCGATCCGACGCCGGCTACCTCGCGCTCCCGCAGGATGGCGAGAAGGTTGCGCCGGTAGAAGACGCGGCTGTCCCGGCTGCGGGTGGCGTCGCCCTGTTCGATATGGTGCTCGCGGCGCTGGTCCATGGCTTCGCGGACTTGTTGCCCGAAGCCGGTTGGCGCAAGGTCGGCCGTCTCGCCGTGGATCAGCCGCCGGTCCAGCCAGGTCGCGCCGTCCGATCCGATCTGTTTGTTCAGATCGACCGGGGAAAGGACGCGAACGCTGGCCTGACTGTCTCGGCCGGCGTCATGGGCGGCGGCACGGCTGACCAGATCATCGGGGATGCGCCATTGGTCGGCGTCGATCCGCTCGACGATACCGGCCCGGCGTAGCGCCTCCAGCCGGCGCACATGGGCATCGACATAGCCCTCATAGTCGCCGCCTGGAACGCGGCACGTATAGGAAGAATAAACGCCCTTTTCACCCAAGTCCAACAGCTTTGGACCGCA
>CALKIW010000137.1 GCA_937995875.1 uncultured Bacteroidales bacterium
TGAATTACCACCGCGCAGCCTAATTATGAATTATGAATTATGAATTACCAACGCGCAGCCCAATTATGAATTATGAATTATGAATTATGAATTATGAAATACCCCCCGTTTCTCGTGTGACATATTGTTTCCAGTA
Source organism: uncultured Bacteroidales bacterium (assembly GCA_937995875.1). Classification (GTDB taxonomy): domain Bacteria; phylum Bacteroidota; class Bacteroidia; order Bacteroidales; family Bacteroidaceae; genus Prevotella. The sequence goes on from CALKIW010000137.1 coordinate 137, forward strand.
TGCCATGATGAGTGTGGTTAGGGGTAGGGCGATGATCAGCCCGATAAACCCGAAGATGCTACCCCACACGGACAGTGACAGCAACAGGATGGCGGGGTTGAGCCTCATGGCTTTGCCCATGATTTTCGGGGTAACGATCAAATCGGTGATAATCTGTACGACAATGAAAAGTCCTACAGCAAGCCCGAATACCATCCAGAAATTCTGGCCGGTGCTGGCTGCTTTGAGCATAGCCAGAAAAGCGGTGGGGATAAGAGCGAAAGTGTGGAGATAGGGCACAAGGTCGAGAATACCGATGAGGATGCCCAGACCTATGGCCATAGGGAAATCCATGATGCTGAAACCAACGCAGAACATGATTCCCATGCACAGTGCAACCAGCCCTTGCCCCCGTATATAGTTGTTGAGTTCGCGGGCAACGTCGTCCATGAGTTCAGTCCAGAACGGGCGTTGCTTTTTTGGGAAAATCCTTATCCAGTTTTCGGAGAGATATTCGTAGTCTAAAAGGATAAAGAACATATACAGCAGGGTGATGAGCGAGGCAATGATGCTGATAACAATACTTGCCGTTTGCCCTACGAAATTGAACAGTTTTGGAGCGGCGGTTTTGACAGCATCAGTAAAATCGGGGCTCGTCAGGACCTGCTCTATTTGTTTTTGATTGTCAGCAATCCATGTTGATATCCATTCAGAGATGTTGTTGCTGTGTGTGGTCGAGTTTACCCACTGGTTGAGAATGACATAGAGCTTTTGAAACTGCTCAATCATCGGAGGAATAATCAGGTAGACGATCAGCCCAATGACAATCAGAACGAGCGTGAGGGTGATGACGATGGATAATGCCCGAAATCGAATTTTGGTCTTGGTTTCGATGAATTTCACGACTGGATAGAGCAGGTAGGCAAACAGCCAGGCTATGAAGAATGGGAGCAGCACACTGCTAAGATAGTTGACCAGGTAGAAAACTGCTGCAATGAGTAGAAACGCGCCTACCCAACGAACTAATTTGTCAAACGTAATTTCCTTTTGCATATTGTTGAGTTATTATTGTCGTTGGAACGCTCTGTTTCTTGATTCCGGTCGGTGTGTACCGATTCAGGAGTCTATGTTTTCAAAAAGGTTGCCCGACAAAGCATTCCGATGGTCTTCTGCCAATGCCTTCTGATAACATTCCCTACAGAGTGGCTCATATTCCATTTTCTCGCCCAGCATCACTTGCGCCTCTACGTTTACCAATCGGTGGCTGGCATAGGCAAGGGCACCGCATTTGATACATATAGCGTGCACCTTGGTCACGTCGTCGGCAACGGCGCATAGGGCGGGAATGGGGCCGAAGGGCACGCCTTGGAAGTCCATGTCGAGACCGGCCACGATGACGCGTATTCCGTTGTATGCCATTTTGTTGCACACCTCTACCAACTTGTCGTCGAAAAACTGTGCCTCGTCGATGCCAATCACGTCGTGCCCCGCACACAAAGCCAAGATAGCTTCAGAGTTTTCAACCGGAGTGGAGGGGATGCTGTTGCGGTCGTGACTGACCACATTAACGTCGGAATAGCGCGTGTCCAAAACCGGTTTGAATATCTCAACCTTTTGTTTGGCAAATTTGGCACGTTTCATGCGTCGGATAAGTTCTTCGGTCTTGCCGGAGAACATCGAGCCACACACCACCTCTATTCTTCCGGGACGGTGGTTTTCCCCTGCGTTGGTATCTATCATAGCACTTGCAAAGATAATAAAAGATACGTATAGCCCAATCGAGTAAAGTAATAATTTTTTTAGCTTGCTTAAAAAATGCAAAGAATTAAGATATTATTTTGACGCAGAATTTTATTTACCTATATTTGTTGCCTACTATGGGTATTCTGTATATTGTACCCACTCCGGTGGGTAACATGGAAGATATGACATTGCGGGCCATCCGTATTCTGAAAGAGGCAGATCTGGTTTTGGCAGAAGATACCCGCACGTCGGGCATCCTGTTGAAGCATTTTGATATCAAAAATCAAATGATGTCTCATCATAAATTCAATGAACACGGAACGACGGCAGGCATCATCGACCGACTGAAGGCCGGGCAGACGATAGCCCTGATCAGCGATGCCGGGACGCCCGGTATCAGCGATCCCGGCTTCTACTTGGCTCGCGAGGCAGCCCGGGCCGGCATCACGGTGCAGACCTTGCCCGGCCCAACGGCTTGTATTCCGGCCATCGTATCGTCAGGTTTGCCCTGCGACCGCTTCTGCTTCGAAGGATTTCTCCCTCAGAAGAAAGGCAGGCAAACACACCTTGAAAGTCTGAAGGAAGAGGCGAGGACAATGGTGTTCTATGAGTCGCCCTATCGGCTGCTCAAGACGCTGACCCAATTTGCCGAAGTATTCGGCGGCGACCGGCAGGTGAGTGTGTCGAGGGAAATATCCAAGATTTACGAGGAGCACGTCAGGGGAACGCTCGACGACGTTGTGGCTCATTTCACGGAAACAGCTCCTCGTGGCGAAATCGTAATCGTATTGGCAGGAAAACCTGTCGTAAAAAATAAATTAAGGAAATTCAAAGACATTTGAATATGAAAAAGATTTTGTTAATATTCATGGCCCTCGTGCTGTTGGCAACGGTAGGGTGTAAAGAAAAAAAGGAAGCTCCTATCGATCTTCTTAGTATAGAACAAAACGATTCTTTGCAGAAAGTCATTGCTCAGCGCGACTATGAGATTAATGACATGATGGGATTGATGAACGAAATTCAGGAGGGATTCCGTGAGATCTCTGAAGCCGAAAACCGGGTGAATCTGGTGAAAAGAGGTGAGGGAGCAAACTCGGCTCAGCAAATCAGGGAGAACATGAAGTTCATCTCTACGCGCATGAAGGAAAACCGTGAGCTTATCAACAAGTTGAAGAAGCAACTGAAAGAGAGCAACTTCAAGGGTTCTGAAATGACAAAGACCATTGAGGGAATGGTGAAACAGCTGGAGGAGAAAGACCAGCAGATGCAGAAACTGCGTGCAGAACTCGACGCCAAAAACATACACATCACGGAGCTTGATGAGACCATCAACAACCTCAATACCGATGTCAGCAACCTGAAGACGGAGGGCGACCAGAAGTCGAAGACCATCAGCAGTCAGGATGCCCAGCTCAACACGGCATGGTATGTGTTCGGCAATAAGAGGGAACTCAAGGAACAGCGCATTCTCGTGGATGGAAAGGTGCTGCAGTCGAGCTTCAACAAGAGCTACTTCACGAAGGTAGATATCCGCTCGTTCAAGAGTGTGAAGCTCTATTCCAAATCTGCCAAGCTGCTCACCATGCACCCCTCAAGCAGCTACAGCTTGACGCGCGATGCCAACAATCAATATGTGTTGAACATCACCAACGCCCAACTGTTCTGGAGCACCAGCAAATATTTGGTGGTACAGGTGAGATAAACCAAAGTGTTGCGCAGGATTGTGAAACTACATTTTTCACGGATTTCACAAATTCTGCGCAGCGTTGGGACGGCTCTTTCGTCCGCTCGGTCTGACTTGTGCGATTAGTCCGATTGGTCCAACCGGTCCGACAACGTCGCAACAGTTTATCTCTTGTTTTTAAAGAAATCGATCATGAGTGCCTTGCACTCGTCTTGCAATACGCCCGATGTGACTGTAGCTTTAGGATGCAGCGCATCGGGCGCATATTTTCGGTAGCCCCGCTTTTCTTCCTCCGCGCCATAGACTATACGGCCGAGCTGTGCCCAGCCTAAGGCTCCGGCACACATCACGCACGGCTCTACGGTGACATAGAGCGTGCAGTCGGGCAGGTATTTTCCGCCCAGTGCGTCGGCGGCAGCCGTGATGGCGAGCATCTCGGCGTGGGCGGTCACGTCGTGGAGCGTTTCGGTTTGATTGTGGGCCCGCGCCACGACACGGTCATGGCTCACGATTACGGCTCCAATGGGAATCTCGCCCTCCTCAAAGGCAGCTTCGGCTTCCTTGAGTGCCAGGCGCATATAGCGTTCGTCTTTTTGTTCTTGGGCTTCGGTCTTGAGCATTTTTCTATTGGGATTTAAGGAAAGCGGGGGCCTTCGGGAATGGAATCTCCTGTCTGCCGAGCCTTGCCATCGTCGTTTCTCACCCGTTTTCTTTTCTTTGCAAAAATACAACATTCCCTTTGAAGTATCGAAGAAAACCACTACTTTTGCAGTACACGTAACAGACGTCTATGGCAAATCACAACGACCTTGGTAAATGGGGAGAGGAAACCGCAGTGGATTTCCTTCTAAAGCAAGGCTATGTTGTCTTGGAGCGCGACTGGCGATATGGTCGCAGCAAGGTAGACCTCGATATTATTTGTAAAACCCCCGACCGCCACACCATCGTGTTTGTGGAAGTGAAGACGCGCACGTCTGAACAGTTGGCCGACCCGGAAGACGCGGTAGACCTACGGAAGATCAGACACATCGGCCGGGCTGCCGACAGCTACGTGCGGATGAACGACGTGGTGGAAGAACTCCGCTTTGACATCATCGGTATCGTGGGCACACCGAACGGGGCCGACGTTACCATCAACCACATTGAAGATGCTTTCAATCCGTTACTTATTTAAGAAAAGAAAGAAAGAGCAAGACAACGGCATCCGTTTCGTCCATGTAGACGAGACGGACAGCACTAACCGATTCTGTCTCAACAACCTCGACGAGGCTTCGATTGGGCAGGGCGGCTCCGTGCGCATGGTAGTGGTGAGCACCGATTATCAGTCGGCCGGTAGGGGACAGGGCAGTAACAGTTGGGAAAGCGAACGTGGGCAAAACCTCCTGTTCTCCATACGCTGTCATCCGACGTGGGTACCCGTGCGGATGCAGTTTATCCTTTCCGAGTGTATCGCGCTGGCCATCAGGGATGCACTGAGCGTGTTCGTGGAGGGCATCACCATCAAATGGCCCAACGACATTTATTATCAAGACCGGAAAATATGTGGCATCCTCATCGAGAATCGGCTCAGCGGAGGGCGCATCAAGGACTGTGTGATAGGCGTAGGGGTGAATGTCAATCAACGGGAATTTCACAGTGACGCTCCCAATCCGGTGTCGTTGTGCGAGATAGTGGGGCACGAGATGGACCGGCAACAGTTGCTCAACGACATTGTGAAGCGTTTCGACGAATATATGGAGATGAGTCGGCACGGCCATTATGGGGCTATAGCGGGCACATACGCCTCGTGTCTTTACCGTTCGCGTGGGTTTTATCCATACAAAGATCGTGACGGAGCGTTCGAGGCGGCCATCGTGGAGGTGGAAGACGACGGCCGACTCATTCTGCGCGACCGTGAGGGAGCGATTCGCGAATATATGTTCAAGGAAGTGGAGTTTGTCATTGACCCGCAGCCGCCTTTCCAGAAGGGTGGGACAGCGAGGGCCGATGGTGAGGAAAAACCATAGGAGACAAACGCAGAATCAATGGGCCGACACGCTGCACGAAGCGGGACACGCGCTCGGTACTTTCCGCAATGCTTTCAAAAAACAATACAATTATATATTATGGCAAGATTTAAGAGAATATTGTTGAAGCTCTCCGGAGAGAGTCTCATGGGTAATCAGGGCTACGGCATCGATGCCGACCGATTGAGTGATTATGCTCGCCAGATCAAGGAGATCCGCGATATGGGGGTGCAGATTGGTATTGTTATTGGCGGTGGCAACATCTTTCGTGGATTGAGTGGGAGCCAGAAGGGTTTCGACCGCGTGAAGGGTGATCAGATGGGGATGTGCGCTACGGTCATCAATTCGCTGGCCCTCAGCTCAGCATTGGGAGCCATCGGAGTGAAAAACAAGGTGATGACGGCCATCCGTATGGAGCCTATCGGCGAGTTTTATAACAAGTGGAACGCCATCGAGGCGATGGAAAACGGCAAGGTTTGCATCTTCTCGGCCGGTACGGGCAATCCGTATTTCACCACTGATACGGGCAGTTCGCTTCGCGGCATCGAGATTGAGGCTGATGTGATGCTCAAGGGTACCCGTGTGGATGGCGTGTACACCGCCGACCCGGAGAAGGATCCTTCTGCCACCAAATATTCCGAAATCACCTACAAGGAAGTGTTGGAACAAGGCCTGAAGGTGATGGACCTCACCGCCATTTGCATGTGTCAGGACAACAACCTGCCCATCTATGTGTTTAATATGGACGTTGTGGGCAATCTCAAGAAGGTGATTGCCGGTGAGGATATTGGGACGCTGGTACACAATTGAATAATTCATAATGCACAATTATTCGCAAGCTCATCAACTCGTCATAATTCATAATTAGGCTAACGCGTTGGCAATTCGTAATTATTCGCAAGCCCTTTTTAATTCACAATTCACAATTATTCGCAAGCTCATCAACTCGTCATAATTCATAATTTGGCTGCGCGGTGGCCATTCATAATTGGTGCTGCGGTATTCCTGAATGAAGTTTTTGAAAAATTAGAAACAGCCAATTATATGAACAAATGGGCCTCTCAATTTTGTGTATTTAAAAATAAGTTTGCCTTCGTGCGAAATACGCAAAAATTGAGATGGTTTGTAAATGCTTGACCGTCAGTGTTTTTGAAAAATTGGCCTTTGTTCTCCTATTTTTCCGCCTGCGATTGAGTATCTAACGGCATAACGAGAAGGGCGTAACCGCATTGTGATAGAGGCTCTTCCGCGCTGTCGGTAAGGCCTAACCATGCTATGAGAAGGCTCCAATCACAGCAACCTTACGATTTTTGAGAATGCGCGGAATGTTTTTGACGAAAAAACATAGCCCTTTTTGTGCTGGATGACTCGAAAATAATGACCCCAAAAAAGGTAAGAAAATTTTATAAAGTGTAGAACGAAGAATATAAATAAGTGAAGAATGAAGAG
>CALKIW010000138.1 GCA_937995875.1 uncultured Bacteroidales bacterium
TGTCGGGCCACACACGCTTGATGCCTGTAGCCAGCGCGGGGGCACGCCCGTGAGGGGCCTCCTGCCAGTCAATGTCTATATAGCGATAGGCAAATACGGCGCATCCAACGGGCGAAACGCCCACGGTCTTGTCTGCCATTCCCATTTCGTCGATGACTTCTGCCACCAGTTTATGTACTTCGCCATGCGAACAGCCCGGACAGTAGTGCATCGGGGTGTCATTCATCAGTTCGGGCTTGGCATAAACCAAGTTCTCCGGAGCTATAATATCATGATTTGTCATTGTTCATCAGTTTTGTGTTCAGTGCTTCTACTATTTCCTGCGGACTGGGCACTACGCCTCCCAAACGGCCGAAATATTCTACAGGCAACGCGCCGTCAACAGCCAGACGCACATCCTGCACCATCTGTCCGGCATTGATTTCGGCCACAAGAATACCCTTCTTTCCCTTGCACAGAGCTACCAGCTCCTCCGATGGGAACGGCCAGAGCGTAATGGGGCGAAACAACCCCACTCTGGCGCCTTGCTCACGACAGATTTCCACACTCTTTTCGGCGATACGGGATGCACTGCCGAAGGCTACAATCACGTAATCGGCATCGTCACATTGCTGTGTTTCGTAGCGCACCTCGTGCGCTTGAATGTTTCTGTATTTTTCCTGAAGTTTAAGGTTGCGCTGCTCCATCACATCCGAGCTCAGTTCGAGCGATGTGATGACATTGGGGCGGCGACCCTTGCTGCGTCCCGTAGAGGCCCAAGGACACTCCTTCAGTATCTGTTCCTCCGTGCGTCGGGGCTTCATCGGTGGCAGCACCACTTTCTCCATCATCTGTCCGATGATTCCATCGGAAAGAATCATGACAGGGGTGCGGTAGCGGAAGGCCAACTCGAAAGCAAGGTCTACAAAGTCGGCCATCTCCTGCACGGAGGCCGGTGCCAGCACAATGACGTTATAGTCGCCGTTGCCCCCACCCCGGGTGGCTTGGAAATAATCGCCCTGACTGGGCTGTATGGTACCCAATCCGGGACCGCCTCTCTGCACATTCACAATCACTCCCGGCACCTCTGCACCTGCCATGTAGGAGATGCCCTCCTGCATCAGCGCCACTCCGGGACTCGATGAAGTGGTGAACACGCGCTTGCCTGCGCCGCCTCCACCATATACCATATTGATAGACGCCACTTCGCTCTCGGCCTGCATCACCACCATACCGGTGGTCTCCCAGGGTTTCAGCAGGGCCAGCGTCTCGATTATCTCTGTCTGGGGTGTGATGGGATAACCGAAAAAAGCATCGCACCCGCAACGCACTGCCGCATGGGCGACAGCCTCATTGCCTTTCATCAACACTACTTCATTATTGTTCATTGTCAGTCCTCCATCTTCTTACGATACACCGTAATGCATCCGTCCGGACATACGATTCCGCAAGACGCACACCCGATACAATCATCGGGACGCACCGCCTCCACGTAGGTATATCCACGTGCGTTCACTTTTCTATTGGCCAGAGCAATGACATTTTTCGGACATGCCACAATGCACAACGTGCACCCTTTGCACCGTTCGATATTCACTACAATGGCACCTTTCATCTTGCCCATATAAGTTTTGATTTTTTTTGAATTATTCAAGGATTATAGTAATCCTTACAATAGAAGTTCATAATGTTTTCGAGCATCTGTCGGGCTTCTGCCGCCGGACTGTTTCCATCAAGCCTGATGGCCTCGCTGTAACAGTTCATGGCTGCGGCGAAATCTCCCTTCCTGCGGTGCTCATTACCCTCAAGATAATATTCATGAGCAGTCATTTATGTTTATTTTTTCTGTATGTTTATATACACAAAGATAAAAAAAAATTGACTTTCTTAATTGGAAGTAGCTGCCTTTTTAACTACTTT
>CALKIW010000139.1 GCA_937995875.1 uncultured Bacteroidales bacterium
ATTTGTTTCATTATGTTTCTTTTGTTCATAAAAAAAAAGTTAATAGGTTATATAGATTTTCTTGTTTTCCATTGTTATGGATAGTCCGGAAAGCTGACTAATCGCTTCTAAAACTTTTTGGGGCTCTGCCTTCAATTCAAGTTTTCCGTAAAGTTCGATTTTGGGTATTGGCTTATTATATACTATCTCCAAATCATAATAATTGGCCAAGTTGGTCATTATACGATCCATCTTATCGCCATTCAACTTCAGCTTCTTGTCCAACCACGAAATATAGTCTGTGGCCTGTGTATGAACCAGTTCATCTATATTTCCATCTTTTAAACGCAAAAGGTTGTTGGGGTTCATCATGACCTTGTTCTGATTCTTAGCAGTAGTCACCTGAACTGATCCATCGACCAAAGCGACAAAAGCCGACTTCCCATTGTAGCTATTTACGTTGAACTTCGTACCTAAAACCTGAATGTTGAAATTATTTGCGTGGACAATGAACGGTTTTTCTTTGTTATGAGCTACTTCAAGATATGCTTCCCCCTGAAGATAAACCTCGCGCGTCCTGCTATCAAACTTTTCAGGATAACGCAGCTGCGAACGAGAGTTTAGCATTACTCGTGTACCATCCGGCAACACTACTTTCTTAATTTGGGCCGTAGGCACCTTTACAACATGATATACAGGCACTTGTTTCGCAACAACATTCGTCTTGACGGCGTCTATAGCAACAGTTTGTTCACGAGGCAAAAAGATGAAAAAACAAACACTCGCAGCAACTGCTAAAAGAGCAACAAAAGCCTTGTGCATACGTGATTCCTGCCTTTCCCTTTTTATCTTATGAAAAGTAGAAAGTTTAATTTTATCTGTATCAACGTCCTTGGGTAGACACTTCAGAAGATAGTTTTTCAGTTTGATATCCTCTTCGCTGGTTTCAGGCAAGGAGTTGAAAAAATTTTCATTGTTCATTTCTATAATCATTGATATGTCTTTATGCTCGTTTGAGTTTCTTGTTCAACGCATTCAATGCGAACACTATGTGATAATTAACTGTGGATACACTGATATTCAACATACGCGCAATATCTGTATATGACATTTCTTCTATTTTTGCCAAAAAAAGAACATGCCTGCACTTTGATGGAAGCATATCAATGGCTCTCTGCAGTTCATTGCATTCTTCCTGCGAAATAATGTTGTCAATAGGCGATTGAATGATTGGAAACTGAAACTTAATTTCATCATTGTCGATCAGTAGCATCTCGCGGTGAATATGTGATTTCGTTCTCAGATAATCTAATGATTTATGGTAAGCCAATGTGTTTAACCAACTGGTCATATTCTTGATTTTATGTAATGTCTTGCGCTTGTTCCAAACTATCACGAAAACGTCACTCACAATTTCTTCGGCTACTTCCTTCCGCCTGACTATACCATAAACATGATAATAAAGTCGGGAAGAATAATAGTCAATAAAATGACTGAAGGCAATTTCATTACCTTGTGATATGTGATAAATATCGGTTTTCTCAATGTCCTGCATGGCTTATAATTAGGTTTATACCTGCATGGCTCTTATGATTTAGGTCTATATATAGACGTAAACAAATCATGTTTAATCAGGGCGTTTATACTTTTTAACATATCTTTATTACTTTTTATCTATATAGATGGAATGTCCACCTAACATAGGAAACGAATCAGTAGAAAAATATGAACAAACAGCCCTCTCAAATTCGCGTATTTAAAATTAAGTTTGTTCTTGTTCGAAATACGCTAAAATTACGGTGGTTTGTAAATTCCTGACTATCAATGTTTTTGAAAACTCACCCCGTATTTTCCTATTTTTTCATCTGCGATTAAATATCGAATGGCATAATGACAAGGGCGTAACCGCAGTGTGATTGAGGTCCTTCCGCACTGCCGATAAGGCCTAAGCACACCGCCGTTAGGCCTCCGCCATGATATGGCGGAATACAATTCCCACAAACGGGACTGTTTTCGGGTTGCAAGAATGGATAACAGGGGCAGAAACATAGCCCTTTTCGCGCTGGATGGCTCGAAAATTATCTCCGAAAAATGGTTATTCTTTTTTACATCTCATGGGATGTTCGAGACGGGTGGGGTGGCAACCTTGAAGGGAAGAAAGAGCTATAGAAAACATGAACGGACTTATCAGGCAATATATACCCAAGAAAACAGATTTCAGGGGAATATCAAAAAAATATATCAAGGAGATTATCGAAAAATTAAATAATAGACCCAGAAAAAACGGATTTATAAAGCCAAAAGATATGATTAACACAAAAATAGTATAACTTTGCACTTGTCTATGGAATCTTCCCCCTGCCTCATTTTCAGAGCAAGACAGCGCTTGGGTGGCTGACAAAAGGAAGCTATATTGTCAACGTAGAGACCTCGTCTGAACACCTCACGCAGCGTGCTTCATTCGTATTCAACCGTCATATCAACATCAAACCATAATGAAAAAGCAAACCATTTTCCTCACCGGAGCCACCGGACACATGGGACACATGGGACTTGAAGGGCTGAAACAGCTCGTTAAGCATCTTGATGTGTACAATCTGACCTTGCTTGTGCTCCCTACGGAGCACGACAAAGAGGTCATCGCACCTTATGAAAAAATGGAAGGTGTAAACGTAGTTTACGGAGATCTCACCGTCTATGATGACGTGTTGAGATGTGTTAAGGGTGCAGATGTCGTGCTTCATGTGGGAGGAATGGTCTCCCTGCAGCCGATTATCACCCTAAACGTACGCTTGAAGTGAATGTCACAGCCGTTAAAAACATTATCAAAGCCATCAAGGCGCAACCCGATCCAGACAGTATCAAACTCGTTTATATCGGTACTGTGGCTGAGACAGGTGGTAGAAACGCCCCTATTCATTGGGGACGTACGGGCGATCCAATCAAGATTAGCGTCTATGACTTCTATGCGTTGTCGAAAGTTTTGGCTGGACACTGGAGTCCTAAAAGTCTCCCCCTGCCTTGGAACTATGACGAGGAGGCCCAACTTAATCCCTTCTTTGCGCAGGTTTGGTATCCGCATCACGACAAAGCCGAACATAATGTCTACGACGAGCGCATCCTTAAAGACCAAAGTTACGCTGCAATCTAAGCCGTACGACCATGCAACATTATCCGTTTCGCTCACCAATCTGAAAGGATAGCAAGCGTGGACTTTACAGTTTCCTACATCAGGGATATAAGAAAGAACCTTGATTTGTCTTGCAATCTTATCCATGGTCATATGACTTGTATGAAGTTTCTGTTCGTTAGGTCAGATGTTTGCCGCCGGTTTCCTTCAGA
>CALKIW010000140.1 GCA_937995875.1 uncultured Bacteroidales bacterium
AGTTGTAGCCTATCTTCTCGTGCTGATAGTAGGGATAACCCTCACGCGCCTGTGTAGCATAGAACATGATGTTGTTACGGGCCGCCTCATCGGGACAAATCAGCGCGCCGCCGCCCGACGTGGTAATCATCTTGTTGCCGTTGAAACTGAGCACGCCGTATTCGCCAAACGTGCCGCACACCTGTCCGCGATAGCGCGAGCCCAAGCCCTCGGCGGCATCTTCAATGAGCGGAATGTCGTATTTGTCGGCCACCGCCTTGATCGCTTCAATCTTTGCCGGCATACCATAGAGATACACCACGATGATGGCTTTCGGTTTCTTACCCGTCTTGTTGATTCTGTCCTTGATGGCCATCTCCAATAGTTCCGGATCCATATTCCAGGTGTCGCGTTCCGAATCGACAAACACGGGCTTGGCACCGAGGTAGGTCACGGGATGCGACGATGCACAGAACGTGAAGCTCTGGCAAATCACCTCATCGCCAGCCTCTACACCCACGCCAATGAGCGATAAGTGCACGGCCGCCGTGCCCGAAGCCAGTGCCACCACCTGCTTGTCCTTCAACCGATCGTCACCCTCCAACCACAGCTTATCGGGGTCGTTCTCGTGTGGCTGAATACGCTGTGGGTAGCTCTCCTCCGAGAAATCTCTCGCAGCGCAGCCACACCCTTGATTCGCCTTCTCCGACTGGATCTCCCCCCTACCAGAGCAGTCACTGGAGGCAACAAATCGCTTCAAGTCTTCCTCAAATCCATTCACATTCGGACCCAACGGCACCACCCAATTGGTGTCGAATGCCTCCTTAATATACTTTTGCTCATTGCCCGACATGTGAGCCAGGCAAAGAATAATACGCTTCTCAGGTTTATCCATCATTTATTGTTTTTGTTTCTTCAAATGTGCTACCCCAAAAGATAAGGGGTTATCAAAAATAATCTTTGCAATATGATTTGCCGATCCTTAACACGCTTTACGAACATCCTGCTATTCACTTTCCCGATTTAGACTAATGGCACTATTTGCGCAAGACTGTCTACCATCATTGACGGCAGATTTTCCTCCGGCACTTCTACTGTCTGCGAATGGATATTCACGCCATTGTCCTTCAGACAAAAAGTTACCCATCCAAGCATGTTAGGTGCGATGAAATCTTTCCTTAAATTATCTCCTACATAGACATATTGTGCTCCGGGATATTTTCGCATGAAATAAAGATATGGCTGGTATGCAGGTTTGGGATAACCCGTTTCTTCTGATATAAGGATGTCTTCGCGATCAATGAAATCCAACAAATGTAATGCATAAATTTTATTCCACTGCTGAGTATTTCGACCATCAGAGATAATACCCATCCGAATACTCCTCTCGTATAAAGACTTCAACAGCGTACATGCATCTTTCGAGAGAAAAATTAACGGTTTATGATTACGATAGATTTTCAGCAAATCTGTTACTGTTTGAGACAAGCTACAATTCTCAATTACCTTTTCAAAAGCATTTTCTCCGGCTAAATAGGCTTTAATCATAATATCATAAGCCTCAGGGACATTCACCGTCCGAGCGATTTCATGATAGGCAGACTTGAGGAACTCTATTTCCTTGTACAACGTATCGTCCAAATCAAACACGACTACCTTACTGGGCATCATATACGATCACCTCCCTATCATAACGTAACATTAACGTATTGGAAGTCCATTCTTCACTGTAATCAATATCTTCACCAAGCAAATACTCACGAATAATATTACCTGGGTAATTAGCATGTGCCCAATACGACAAGGGGTACCCTCCTCCAAAGCGGGGATTGAATTCTATGCCATAAATACGATGATCGTCCTCACGATAAAAAAGTTGAATACAAATGGTGCCGATAACTCCAGGAAGATAGTCCATCCTCTCCTTAAGATAATTGACAATAGCATTCCTACGGGTGATTCCTTTGTTAATTTCACCTGCCCGAATCTTAATGCGCTCGCGGGGGACAATGCTCTTAACGCGATTATCCTTGCCATAATACATATCAACTGTAAACTCTTTGAAATCTGTAGTATCAATATATTCCGTAAAGATGAGTTTCTCATCATTTAGGATATCTGATGTCAAATCATCCGGTTTTCGAATAATGTGGAGATTAGTGCTGAGCGAACCATCGTATGGCTTTGCAAACATGGGAAACACAGGAGCCTGCTTGTCTAACAAGCGCGGATAGTGAATATCTAAACTGTCAAATAAAACCATAGTTTTGCGTTTATCACGACACATTTTTATAAAGTCAGGTGCCGAAACCATCACTTGAATACCCTCTGCTCTAAATTGCATTTCATGCTGGGAAAGAACGAGCAGTTCCGTGTCAATCGTTGGCACAATGATACCAATATCATTTTTTTTGCAAAGAGCTATAAGTTCTTCGATATATTCAGGCTTTGTACATCGGCAAATAGGAAAGCAATGGTCTGAAATAAAACCTGCCGGTGCCATCGAAGGATTAAGATCTGCACTGTATATTTTTGAATGTAGTCCAAGCTCCTTGATTGACTTCTGAAAAATCTCCGTCAAGACAACACGTTGTCCGACAGAGGTTATTAATATATTTTGTTTCATAATGATAATATCTAATTATCGCCATTGAAGGCTTCCATCGTTGCATTGCCCTCCTGAGAA
>CALKIW010000141.1 GCA_937995875.1 uncultured Bacteroidales bacterium
CAATTTCTCTGTTTTCAAAGACCGATTAAAGGCTGCGGGAATGTTCGATCAGGCTAAAGATTTCCATCGAAGCAGCTACAATTGGAGCAAACTGCTGTACAAAGCCGACATCGAAATGGACCTGCGGACGCGCAATATGGCCGGATTCCAATTGCTTGACCTGCAAGATTATCCGGGTCAGGGAAGTGCATTTGTAGGACTATTGGATGCTTTCATGGAGCCAAAAGCCGATAAAGACATCAAAAAGTTTTGGAAACAGTTCTGCAATGACGTTGTTCCGATGTTTGTTTCAGACCGTCTGACTTTCGTCTCCGGCGACACATTGGCTCTGAATTTCCAAATAGCCAACTATAGCGGAGGGAGCCTTGAAGGGCAGAAACTACAATGGTCTCTGACACTGCCGGACCATAAGGCTCAACCGGAAGCCCGCCTTGCCGGTGGCGAAATGTCCATACCATCGGGAGAAGGCTTAATAAACCCGTATGGAACAGGGCGTCTTATCCCCATCTCCACGATGATTTCTCAGTTGAAAAAAGTCAGTAAGGACACGGCTTGGAAACTAAAACTCCGTGTCTCCATCGGTGAACATTATGCCAACAGTTATGACCTTTGGCTATATGACGATGTAGATTTAAAGGCCGATGATATTTTGATTGTGCAAAATCTCTCTGAGGAGGTGAAGCGGAAATTATCGAACGGCGCCAAGGTTTTATGGATGCCGGACTCTGCCCAGATGCACGGCAACACCGTAGGCGGACTGTTCCAAACCGACTATTGGAACTACAGAATGTTCAAAACGATTTGTGACAACAAGAAAGTCGAATCTTCTCCCGGTACCCTCGGGCTGCTGACCAATCCCCAACATCCCATTTTTTCCGGCTTCCCAACAGAAGAACACACCAACTGGCAATGGTTTCCAATCATCAAAGCCAGCCATCCGGTGATATTAGACCGGCTTCCACAAACTTACCTTCCCATCATACAGGTGATTGACAATGTAGAAAGAAACCACAAATTAGGACTCGCTTGTGAGTTTAAAGTTGGTTTGGGGAAGTTGCTTTTAGTAGCGAGCGACCTCAACGAAGCAGCCAAACATCCGGAGGGAAAAGCCTTTTTCCACAGTGTTCTCACCTATATGAACGGCCCGTTGTTTAACCCAAGTTATGAGATTAGCGTCGAAGAATTGACGGACGCATTAACCAAGCCGCAATCAGAGACACACATGAAAGATCTGCACAACATTTCAAACTACTGATACCTCGTATCAATCTCCACACGATAGAGCGCTCACGACAATTCCATCTTTTGTCTTGGGCGACAGCAACTTGAGGGAAATTTATGTTGGATAGAGTCTTGTGGCATATCCTTCTTTTGTCGCAGGCGACCTCTCCCCACCGACTTCAATGCTAAGGCATCCTGTAAAATAGGGTGCCTTATTTGTAATTTTTTCCCATTTCCTTCGTTATTATCATGAAGGAGACCGCTTGTTGTTGCAGACTCCAACCCCACACGACAAGTCCGGCACACCACAATTTATATCAAATTAGATCCAAAGCGACTTGAAAAAACTCATTATCATCATCTGTCTGCTCACGGCCACGCTACCCCTCATGGCTCTATCCATGACACACCACCAGTTTCTTTTCGATCATCTCGACCAAGAAGACGGCATGGATGAACAGCGTGTCTTCTCTATCATAGAAGGTGACGACGGGGCCATTTGGATTGCGACCAAGAATGGGGTGAAGCGTTACAATGGGCATCGCATAGGCAACTACGACCTGCCTGCTGCCATGCGGCTGAGCGATGCCAGCGGCAGGATGTTCAAAATGCACAAGAGCGGCAAGCGCTTATTTACCTTCGACAATACGGGAAAGATTTTTGAGTATCATCCTCTCACCGATCAATTCCGTCTGTTTCTTAACCTTCAAGACATCTTCGAAGGCGAAATTTTACTCAATGACATCTGTCTCGACCGCCAAGGACACCTCTGGTTGGCAATGGGCAACGGCCTCTATCTGCTCGATTCGTCACATACGCCCATCACCCTTCTTGCCCAAACCTACGTCAATACCATCTTTGACGACGGCAATGTTAAATTCGTCGGCACCAATTCCGGAGCTTATTCATTCAACACTGCGCAAACCATTGCATCCAAAGGCGGACACACCGCAACGACCGGCAACCGCCCCACGCCCATCGCGCAGCACTCTATCCCCATTGAAAGTCTTTACTACGACGATACGACCGGGCTCCTATGGCTGGGCACTTTCAACAGCGGCGTACAGTTCATCGACATGAAATCGCGTCGCATCATGCCCTCACCGCTCAACACTTTCTCTCAAAATCCCGTGCGCCGAATCACTCCACTCAACACCGAATCCATGCTGTTAGGCGTGGACGGCGGTGGTATCTGGCTGGCGTCGCGCAACGGTCTTTCGGGCAAACTGCTGATGAGCGCCGACGACAAGACGGGCAGCGTGCTGCACGGAAACGGCATCTATGACATCTGTCTTGACCGTTGGGGCGACCTTTGGATCGGATCCTACTCGGGCGGCGTAGACATCGCCTACCCTATGGGAGCCGTGATGCAACAGCTCGAGCACATTTACATGAATCCACAGTCGCCGGCCAACAACGACATCAGTGCCGTGATGCAAGACAGCAAGGGCAACATCTGGCTGGGCACCGACATCGGTATGAGCATTCTCTCGCCCGACGGGCAATGGCATCACGGCCTGACGGGAAAGGTGGTATTGTCTTTCTGCGAATGTACCGACGGCACCATACTCGCCGGCACCTATGGAGCGGGAGTTTATGCCGTGCGTCCCGACGGCAGTTCCCGGCTCGCCTACGGCACCGAAAAGCACAATCTGGCCACCAACTACGTCTTCAGTCTGTTTGTCGATCGGGTCGGCAGCGTGTGGATAGGCTGTCTCGACGGTCCGCTCATCGAGCTGTCCGCTCACGGCAGACGGGAGTTCGACATCTCCCAAGTGCAAGCCATCACCTCCTCGCCCGATGGGCATATTGCCGTAGGCACGGCCAACGGCTTATACCTCATCGACCCCACCACCCATCAATACACCCGTCATTTTCAAGGCTACGCATTCGAAGGCACGAATGTGAACTCCTTTATCCAAGCCATACTCTTTATCGACAAAGACCATGTATGGCTCGGTACCGACGGAGGCGGAATCTACATCTATGACATCCCCAAGCGCCATTTTCAAGAGCTCACCACCAGTCAGGGGCTCCCCTCCAACTATGTCTACGCCTTAGGATTCGACGGTTTGGGGCGAATATGGGCCTCCACCGACAAGGGGTTGATCTATCTCGTGCCCGACAAACAGCCCAAAGTGGTCAACGTAAACTTCATTGCCGGTCTGGAACGCGAATACAGGCGCCAGTCCATGACCAACTTATCGGACGGCACCCTCATCTTCGGCGCCACCAATGGAGCCGTCATCATCAATCCCAAACTCATCGGAGAGCTCAACTACAAGGCCCCACTCCGCTTTCACGGCATCAGTATTTTGGGGCAAGAGCCCCTCGACTCCACCCTCCGTCACCACCTTTACACCATGCTGGCCGACAAGAACGTGAAGCTGAGCTACAGCCAAAACAGTTTCGACATCACCTTTGAGAGCATCAATTATCCTTATCAAAACGACATTATCTACGAATATCAGCTGGAAGGCAGCAATCCCGAATGGGTGCGTCTGGGCAGCAGCCAGACCATCCATCTCACCCGACTCTCGTCCGGCAACTATCAGCTCCACGTGAGAAGCATCAGCCGCAACGGCGGAAAAGTGCTCGACACCCAGACCCTGAAAATCCACATCGCGGCCCCTTGGTGGAACAGTTGGTGGGCATGGTGCCTCTATCTGCTGCTCGCCGGCAGCATGGGCTATCTGCTGTGGAGACGTTACCAAAGTATGCTCGAGAGCAGATATTTCAACGAGAAGACGGCATTTTTCATCAACACCGCCCACGATATTCGCACACCGCTCACCCTCGTGCTCGCCCCACTCGACGATATGGCTGCCGACGAATCGCTGTCGCCCGCCAGCCGCAACTATCTGGATATGGCCCGTAAAAACGGTGAGAAACTGCGCAGGAAAATCAGTGGACTGCTGGATTTCCAACGAGCCGACCATTTGGGCATCAATCTCCACGTGGAAGAACTGAATCTCAAGACGTTGCTCGAGGGCGAAATCGAGAAGTTCAAGGTTGCCGCACGCCAAAAAAATCAGTCGTTGCAACTGCTCGAATGTCCCGAAAACACCTCTGTGTGGCTCGACCCCTTCATGGCCGACAGCATTTTTGAAAACCTCATCTCAAACGCCATCAAATACACTCCCGACGGCGGCAGCATCACCCTGAAAGCCACCGAACACGACGACAATATCAAGATAGAGGTGCGCGACACAGGCATCGGCATACCCAAAACGGCCTCGGGGCGGCTCTTCCAAGATTTCTACAGAGCCGACAACGCACGAAAATCCGAACAACAGGGCACGGGCATCGGACTGATGCTTGTGCGCCGATTCATCCATTTGCACCAAGGCTCCCTCTCCTACACCAGCAAGGAAGGAGGGGGCACAACCTTTGTCATCACCCTTAAAAAGGGCAACACGCATCTCGACAAATGGATGGGCTCGGAGTCCCCAAAAACAACAGCCGAACAGCACACAACAACTGCTGACGCACCGAAGACCATCGAAACGACAACTACCGACACAAGCACATTGCAAGACACGCTGCTCTTCGTAGACGACAACGCGGAACTGCGCACCTATATAGCCACTGTCTTCGCCAAACACTACAGAGTGGTGACGGCAGACAGCGCCGAGGCGGCTCTCGACTATCTGGAAACCGACTCGTGCGACATCATGGTGTCCGACGTGATGATGCCGGGGATGCAGGGCGACGAACTTTGCCGCAGACTCAAAAGCGACAAGCAGACCTCGTGGATACCCATTATCCTGCTCACGGCCAAGGCCGGACGCAGCTTCATGATCGAGGGATTGGAACTGGGAGCCGACGACTATATTGAGAAGCCTTTCGACTCCGGCGTGTTGCGCAGCAAAATAAACAGCATCCTCGCCAACCGAAAGCGGTTGCAAGCCTACTATATGGAGCAATCGAGAATGCTCGTCAATCGTCAGCAGGACAACGCCCGTCCGCAACCCGTTCCCACCGACAATGCCGTCGACAATCGCACACCATACACCTCGTCAACGGCCCCAACGGAAGACCCCATAGACCCGGCCGGAAAAGAATTTGTGGAGCAGGCCACACAGGTGATACTCGACAATTTGCAAAACAGCGACTTCAACGTCAACGCTTTGTGCATGGAAATGGCCATGAGCCGCACCTTGTTCTACGGCAAACTGAAATCGTACACGGGCACGGCTCCGCAAGATTTCATACGCACCATTCGACTGGAGCGGTCGGCAGCGTTGCTCAGGCAAGGCACATCCGTGAGCGAGGCGGCCGCAAAGACGGGGTTTGTCAATTCAAAATATTTCAGCACCGTATTCCGCAAACAGTTTGGCACACCGCCGAGCCAGTATCAGCAACAATAGCTTCACAAAGGCATCGGCACACGCTGTCACCACCTCCTCGCGGCCTTCTGACGGCTGCGGCTGCCCCTCCTTCCGCAGAGCTGTCTGCGGCAAATAGGGGTTCAAATCACGGCCAAGCGCTGTCCTCGCATCGGCTTCATACATGAATTCCCTCGATAAATCTTTAGAAAAATACCAACAAACCGTGTTCTGAATTTTGCGTATTTGAAACCATTGTTCCTTTATTTTCAAATACGCGAAAAATAAGGCCATTTTACAAAACATTCATACACAGATAGTTACGAAGAAAGAGCCCCGTTACTCCTTTTTCTGTTGTTAAAACCTTCTGCCGTTAGGCCTCAACCGCAATGTGGAAAGGGCTCAACCGCAATGCGAAAAGGCTGTAGACGCACCGCCACAAAGCCCTAACCGTATGGCCGTTGAATGTTAATCGCAACGCCGACTTTGATTTTTGCGAAGCCGATTAGCATATACACACCCCGAGAGATAGCCTTTTTCGCGCTGGAACGAAGACGGAAAACGGTCAGAAAATCATCCTTTTTTATGACAAAAACGTATGGTCCGGCCGTTTCGCCACGTCTCACCGCACAGGGCTGTCATCCTCGTCACGAAGTGCCGCAATGCCTTGTTTTGGTTAGAAATGATAGGTTTCAAACCTTTAAAGATAGCTTTCAAACCCGCTTTCTTACCAAAGTGGACTATCTTTGCAGAAGCACTCCTCGTGAAGAATACATATAACCTATTGCAATATAGATATAACCTATAATAATAAGAAAATCAAAAGACCTAAGTTTATGAAGAATTCCAAAAGTTCTTTAGCTTGTCTGCTGACCATTGGGATGATGATACCCCTATGCAGTCAGTCGGTCAAAGCTTCTGCACCGGATGTCAATGTGGTGCAACAATCATCTTCCATAACCGGAACTGTCACCGACGGCACCGACCCGATTATCGGCGCCACCATCAAGGTGAAAGGTGCCAAGACCGGGGCAATTACAGATCTCGACGGTAAGTTTTCTATCAATGCCAAACCCGGCACCATGCTCGAAATAAGCTATGTGGGCTACGTCACCACAGAGGTGAAAGCCAGTCAGGGCATGACCATCGTCCTAAAGGAGGACAACAAGGCGCTCGACGAGGTGGTGGTGACCGCGTTGGGCATCAAGCGCGAACGCAAGGCACTGGGCTACGGCGTGGGTGAAGTGAAAGGCGAGGAACTGCAGAAGGCTAAGGAAACCAACGTCATCAACTCGCTGGCAGGTAAGGTGGCCGGTTTGGTGGTGAGCCAGACGGCCGGCGGCGCATCGGGCTCCACACGTGTCATTCTGCGCGGAAGCACCGAGATGACGGGCAACAACCAACCACTCTACGTGGTGGACGGCGTGCCTCTGGACAACACCAACTTCGGCAGTGCGGGCACCTACGGAGGCTACGACCTCGGTGACGGCATATCGAGCATCAACCCCGACGACATCGAGACCATGTCGGTGTTGAAGGGTCCGGCCGCATCGGCACTCTACGGAAGCCGGGCTTCGCACGGTGTTATCATCATCACCACCAAGAAAGCCGCCAAAGACAAATACAGCGTGGAATACAACGGGTCGTTCACCATAGACACCCAGCTGGCCAAATGGGACGACGTTCAGCAAATCTATGGTATGGGCTCGAACGGCACCTACAGCATAGACGCCATTTCGAACACCAACAAGAGCTGGGGCCCCAAGGCCGACGGTAGCAATATGCTGACCTATTTTGACGGTGTAGACCGACCCTACAAAATCATCCCCGACAACACGAGCCACTTCTTCCGCACCGGTCTCACCGCCACAAACTCGGCTATCGTGGGCATGCATTCGGGCAAAACCGGACTGCGCTTCACCTTTACGGATATGCGCAACAAGGATATTGTGCCCAAAACGCACATGAGCCGCGACATCTTCAACCTGCGCGCCAACACGAGCATCGGTAAGGTGGACTTCGATTTCAGTGGCAACTACACCCGAGAGGACGTGATGAACAGGCCCGCACTGGGAGACAGCAAATCGAACATTGGTAAAAACCTGATGACGCTGGCCACCACATACGACCAAGAATGGCTCAAAAAATATGAGGACGAAAACGGCAACTATTCCAACTGGAACGGTATGGACCCCTACAACGTAAACCCCTATTGGGACATCCTGAAAAACAAAAACACCTCGAAGAAAGACCAGTTCCGACTGACGGGAAGGGTTGTGTACAACGTCACCAAACACTTCAAATTACAGGGAACGGCAGGAGCCGACCTCAACTATTTCACGTTCAGCGACTTCAAGGCTCCCTCTACGCCGGGCTTCGAGGCCGGACGACTGCAAACACAAGACTTCCGCAACCGAATGTACAACTTCGAGCTACTTGGTCTCTACAGCAACTCGTGGGGAGATTTCGACTTTAACGGCACAGTGGGCGGTAATATTTATAAGGTGAACAACGCCACCACGACCACCACCGCACAGGATATGGAAATACGCGATGTGGTGTCGCTGCTGAGCTTCAACGAGACCTCGATACAACTGGGGAGTTACAGAAA
Organism: uncultured Bacteroidales bacterium; assembly: GCA_937995875.1. Classification (GTDB taxonomy): domain Bacteria; phylum Bacteroidota; class Bacteroidia; order Bacteroidales; family Bacteroidaceae; genus Prevotella. The sequence goes on from CALKIW010000141.1 coordinate 8,161, forward strand.
ACAAATCAACTCGCTCTACGGCAGTGTAAATCTGGGCTGGAAACACATGCTGTACTTCGATGCCACACTGCGCGGCGACCAGAGTTCTACCCTCCCCACCGACAAGAACACGTATGTATATCCATCGTTCTCGGGTAGCTGGGTGTTCTCGGAACTGCTGAACGACGACAAGACCCTGCCCTACGGAAAGCTGCGTATGTCGTGGGCACAGGTGGGTAGCGACACCAACCCCTATCAGCTTGCACTGAACTACACCAAGAGCCGCTACACCTATGCGGGCTACCCCATTGGATTTATCAACAACTCGACCATACCCAACAAGAATCTGAAGCCCACCCGCACAAACTCTTTTGAGATTGGACTCGAGACGAAATTCCTGAGAAACAGGATCAGTCTGGACTTCACCTATTATAACCAGAAAAGTAAAAACCAGATTATGGGCATGGCCACCAGCTGGACCTCCGGATATACTTACCGCCTCATCAATGCGGGAGAGATAGACAACAGCGGTGTCGAAATACAGTTGGGCACTCGCCCCATACAAACCAAGGACTTCTCGTGGGACGTGAATATCAACTTCGCCAAGAACTCCAATAAGGTGAAGAAACTGGTGGACGATATGAATTTGTTTGAGCTGGAGCGCGCCTCGTGGTGCAACGTGGAGGTGGCCGCCGTTGTGGGCGAAAACTTCGGAAGCATCATCGGCCCCGACTATAAGCGCAACGAACAGGGCCAAATTCTCATCGACCCCAATACCGGACTGCCTCTTTACGACAACTCCAACCATATATTGGGCAACGCCAGCTGGGACTGGACAGGCGGTTTGACCACAACACTGACCTATAAGAATCTGTCGCTCAGCGCGCTGTTCGACGTGAAGGTGGGCGCAGACCTCTACAGTATGTCGGCCCGCGCATCCTACGAAAGCGGCAAAGCACCCCAAACGCTCGAAGGACGCGAGGCTTGGTACAAGAGCGAGGAAGACCGCAAGGCTGCCGGTGTGGCCGAAGGGGCTGCCAACTGGACGGCTACCGGCGGATTTATCGCACCGGGAGTGATAGACAATGGAGACGGCACCTATCGTGAAAACGATATTTACGTGAATCCGGAAGTCTACTGGATGAGTGTCAGCCGCAATGCTCCGGGAGAATTTATATACGACAATTCCTACGTGAAGTGCCGCGAACTGACCCTCACCTACCGTTTCCCCAAGAGTTTGTTGGGCAAATGGGTGAACGATTTGAACGTTTCCTTTGTGGCGCGAAATCCGTTTATCGTGTGGAAAAACATTCCCAACATCGACCCGGACTCAAACTACAACAACACTACCGGAATGGGACTCGAATACGGATCTCTGCCCTCACGGAAAAGCTATGGTATCAATCTTAACGTAAAATTCTAAACAACGGAGAGACCCATAGTCACCATTGAATCAATCACATAAAACAGAACAAAATGAAACACAATATATATAAGAAGCTGAAAAAACACTTCAGAGCATGGGGAACGCGCCCTTTGACGATGGCTTGCGCCGGTCTGGGGCTCTGTATGCTGACCCTCTCGTCATGCAGCAGCGACGAAACAATGGAGTCGATGAATACCGACCCCACAAAAGCAGCATCGATAAATCCCAACGCGCAACTTACAACCGCCATACTCCAAACCTATGGAGACCTCAATCAAGTGGAGTTATACCGTAACTATCTCTATGGATTCACCCAACAACTGATGGGGTGTTGGAACACCACTAACTACGGGGGAAGGCACATGGCAGACGATACACAGATGGCACGTATATGGACCACCTTCTACAATCAGGCCATTAAGAATCTCGTTGACGCGGAATACGCGACACAAGGCGACGACAGCAAGACTAACATCAATGCCGCACTCAACATCTACAAGGTGTATCTCATGTCGATTATCACCGATACCTATGGCGACGTACCGTACTCTGAGGCGGGTCTCGGCTTCATCAAGGGCATTGCAACTCCAAAATATGACACTCAGGAATCAATCTATTATGATTTCTTCAACAAGCTGGACACGGCCTCAATGCAGCTGAATGCTTCTGCCGATAAGCTGACGGGCGACGTCATTTATGGCGGCGACATAAGCAAATGGAAGAAGTTGGCCAACTCGTTGCGGCTCCGCTATGCCATGCGCATATCCAACGTGGCACCCGATAAGGCCAAAGAGGAATTCATAAAAGCACTGAAAGCAGACGGGGGCATCATGGAAAATGCCGGCGACAACGCCCTGATCAAATACATGAACATCGCTTTCAGCTTTGGCTCTGAGCGGTATGAGGACTATCGTGGCAATGCCATGTCGCAACTGTTATTCGGAAACGACCCGGCCAACAACCCGAGTTATATATGCGCCACGCTGTTCAACCAGATGTACGAAACGGGTGATCCGCGCACCTTTATGATTTCTCGCTGCTACTGGGACAAACTGATGAGTTCTACAAGCACCGAAGGACGCATAGACCTTACAAACGAAATGATTACCCAGCAACGCACATTCAACCCCAACATACCGGGTGCTTTCTCTTGGGAGCCATGGCCAACGGGCTACGACAGCGACACTTTGGCAGTGCTTGCAGAATCTGATCCGGCTATCGAAGAACTGGGCACAACGGTCGATAGGGAAACCGAGCCGAAGCTGGCCAATAACTTTCTGAAGAGCGACAACCCCGGAGTGGTGATGACTTCGGCCGAAGTGAAGTTCTTGTTGGCCGAGGCAACACTGAAGGGATGGATTTCAGACAAAGGTACTGTGGCCGATCTCTATAAGCAAGGCGTAAGAGAAGCCATTGACTTGCTGCACGACGCATACGGCTGCGAGACCGTCAGCGACAACGCTTTCGAGGATTATATCGCTGCCAACGGCATCGGACACACGGCAGAACAGGCCAAGAAGGCCATCAATATACAGGCTTGGATATTGCACTTTACGAATCCTTCGGAGTGCTGGGCCAACCAACGCCGGTCGGGATACCCGCAACTTAAATCGCCCGCAGAATACGGATTTGGGGGCAGTTTGGTAGACGGGCAAGAAATTCCCGTGCGTTTGCGCTATCCCGTTTTAGAATCATCGTACAACAAGGCCAACTACGACG
>CALKIW010000142.1 GCA_937995875.1 uncultured Bacteroidales bacterium
CTAAGGCTATATGCACTACATGACTGTCGTATCACTCGAAAAGTCGGATGAACCTAATTTTGCACTTGCTGGTTGACTCTGCCGAGAAAATAAAAGAGACAAGTTGTGATGATTTTGTCTCTTTTATTTTTCATTGCGAAAAATATATTGTATGAAATTTGAATAAGCTCACTGTTTCAAATCTTCCTTCAACTGCCTGATAGCCTTTTCCGCATCTCCTTCCTTCTCGTTGAGCAGCGTGACGAAGCGGCTGCCGATGATGGCACCGGATGAGTGGGCGCAGGCGGCATCGAATGTCTGCTTGTTGCTGATGCCGAAGCCTACCATGCGTGGATTGCGCAGGTTCATATCCTCTATCTTCTTGAAGTAGGCTTGCTTCCGGGTGTCGAAGTCTTTTTGGGCACCGGTGGTGGCGGCACTGGACACCAGATAGATGAATCCGTCGGTGTGGGCGTCTATTTCGCGGACGCGGGCTTCGCTGGTTTCGGGGGTAATGAGCATGATGACACGGATGTCATACTTCGAGGCGATGGCTTTGTAACTCTCTTCGTAATCGCGGAAAGGGAGGTCGGGAATGATGACGCCATCGATGCCGCATTCCACGCACTTCTGGCAGAAGGCTTCGAAGCCGAACTGCATGATGGGATTGAGGTATCCCATAAGGACAAGCGGGATGCGGACATCGCGACGGATGTGGCGCAACTGTTCGAAAAGGAGGCGGAGGGACATGCCGTTGTGCAGGGCACGGGTGGCGGCATTCTGGATGACAATGCCGTCGGCCATGGGGTCACTGAACGGAATTCCGATTTCAATCATGCTGACTCCGTTTCTTTCGAGGGTACGGATCACGTCGGCAGTGCCGTCGAGGTTGGGACAGCCTGCACAGAAGTAAATGGACAGCAGATTCTTGGGGCTGTCCTGGAAAAGTTGGTTAATGCGATTCAACATATTATTTACGATTTTACGATTTACGATTGAAATTACTTTATTTACTATTTACTATTTTTACTATTTACTATTTTTACGATTTACAATTTACGATTTACAATTTACGATTTACAATTTACGATTTAC
>CALKIW010000143.1 GCA_937995875.1 uncultured Bacteroidales bacterium
ATTTTTCGAACATTATTTTTGAAACATCTGGAGTAAAAAGGGCTATCTATTTTCGTTAAAATTGGGTCGGGCATTCCCCAAAATTGTAAGGACGCTGAGATTGGGGCTTTCTCATTGCATGGTTAGGCCTTATCGGCAGCGCGGAAAAGCCTCAGTCGCACTGTGGTTGAAGCCTTGTCATCATGCCGTTAGATACTCAATCGCAGGCGGGAAAATAGGAGAATAAACGCCTGTTTTTCAAAAACGCTGACAGTCAAGCATTTATAAAACATCGCAATTTTTGCGTATTTCGAACAAGGGCAAATTGATTTTTAAATAAGCGAAAATTTGAGGACGAAATGTCAATATAACTAACCAATTTAAATTTTTCAAAACCGGTGTTTGAAATAAGATCAACATTTTCAGGACAAACTGCCAACGACATGAACATACCGCCTATATGCTGAAGCAGATGCACGCCTCGTCCGTCTCTGCATTATACATAGCTTTAGTCTCTAAAAATCAATAGACGACCATTTAATGTCTCTAAAGATATAAAGTAAACCTTTCCAAATTTTTTTGTTGAGCCAAGATCAAGCATGAGTACAAAAGCTCGTATTCTATCACAAATATCGCTACTTTAATAAAATTTTCAATTACTCATTTATGAAAGTTAGCAACTAAAAAAAGATTTCGTTTGTACATTCGTAGTTTTTTTGTACTTTTGCCTGATGTAATTGATAAAAAACTAAAACATAGCATTATGCTTACACTTAAACTCATCAATGAGGAAACAGAGCGTGTTATCAAAGGACTGGAGAAAAAACATTTCGAAGGCGCTCGCGAGGCAATAGACAAGGTGTTGGAATATGATAAGGTACGTCGCGAGTCACAACAAGAGCTGGATGCAAACAAGCAGCAGCAGAAGCTCATCTCCAAGCAGATAGGTGGCTTGATGAAAGAGGGAAAGAAAGATGAGACCAACGAGATAAAAAACAAAATAGCCGAGCTGAAGGCCCAAGACAAGGCGCTTCAGGAAGTGATGAACAAGGCTCAGGAGGACATGACCAACGTGCTCCTCGAAATACCCAACATTCCACACACAGATGTTCCTGAAGGTAAGGATGCTAATGATAATGTGGTCGTAAAGGAAGGAGGGAGCATCCCTGATTTAGGAGAGCATGCACTTTGCCATTGGGATTTGCTCAAGCAATATAATCTTGTGGATTTCGACCTTGGTGTAAAGATAACGGGGGCCGGATTCCCACTATATTTGGGCAAGATGGCAAGATTTCAACGCGCCTTGGAAGCCTTCTTCCTTGAAGAGGCGCGCAAGTCTGGCTATCTGGAAGTGCAGCCTCCATACGTGGTGAATGAGGCTTCCGGATATGGAACAGGACAGTTGCCCGATAAAGAGGGACAGATGTATCATGTTAATATGGATAATTTGTACCTCATTCCAACAGCAGAGGTGCCTGTAACCAATATATTCCGCGACGTGATTCTTGAAGAAAAAGAATTGCCGATTAAGCGTTGTGCTTACTCTGCTTGTTTTCGTCGTGAGGCTGGGTCATACGGAAAAGATGTGCGCGGGCTGAATCGTCTGCACCAGTTTGATAAGGTAGAGATTGTGCGTATTGACACGCCTGAACATTCATACGAAAGTCTGACAGAGATGCTAAACCACGTAGAGGGCTTGCTCCAAAAGTTGGAACTCCCTTATCACATTTTGCGTCTATGCGGCGGTGATATGAGTTTTACCTCAGCCATTTGCTACGATTTTGAGGTGTGGAGTGCTGCCCAGAAACGTTGGCTTGAAGTTTCTTCGGTATCAAATTTCGAGAGCTATCAGGCTAATCGTCTGCACTGTCGTTATCGTCGTGAAGATACCAAAAAGACGGAACTCTGTCACACTTTGAACGGCTCTGCGTTGGCTTTGCCGCGTATTGTGGCAGCCATCATCGAAAACAATCAAACTTCAGAAGGCATACGTGTACCCAAGGTGCTGGTACCATACTGTGGTTTCGATATGCTCGATGATAAAAACTTCTAATTGGTAAACATATTGCTATGCTTCGGAAGAACATATGCAAGACTCACATTTCGGTGGTACTGGTTTTGAGTAATTTGCTTATTTATTCATTCTTGGCTACCAATTCGACATATAATCATTGATAAACAAACATAAGGGGTTGGCTGTGTGGAATGTTCCGTATCGTTGTTTCATCTCGGCAGCCTAACGAAGTAAATCCTTAATATTTAATTTCACATGAACAAAATTATAAGTAAAAAGCAGTTTTCTGAGAAAGTGTATTGCTTTGAGGTAGAAGCTCCACTGATTGCTAAAAGTTGTCGTCCGGGTAACTTTATTATTGTAAGAGTAGACAAAAAGAGTGAGCGGGTGCCTTATACGATTGCTAAGGCCAATGTAGAAAAAGGAACACTTACAATGGTTGTTCAGGAGGTTGGCCTGTCGTCTACAAAGTTTTGCAGGCTCAATGAAGGCGATAGCGTTAACGACATTGTTGGGCCATTAGGAACTCCATCGAAAATAGAAAACTATGGAACGGTGATATGTGCCGGCGGAGGCATTGGCATCGCCGCCATTCTGCCTATTCTCACTGCGCTCAAGAAAGCAGGAAATCGTGTCATTTCTGTGTTGGCAGGTCGCACAAAGGAGCTTGTCATCATGGAGGATGATGTGAAACAATATAGTGATGAGGTTATCATCATGACTGATGACGGCAGCTGGGGGCAAAAAGGTGTGGTAACCGTTGGGGTAGAACAGGTTATCAAGCGGGAGAAGGTGGACAAGGTGATTGCTATCGGTCCTCCCATGATGATGAAGTTCACTTCGTTGTTAGCCCAAAAATACAATATTCCCAATGATGTGTCCTTGAACACCATCATGGTAGACGGAACGGGAATGTGTGGGGCCTGTCGTCTGACCATTGGAGGTAAGACCAAATTCGTTTGCATTGACGGTCCGGAATTTAACGGAGATTTGGTGGATTGGGACGAGATGATGAAACGGATGGGCACCTTCAGAAATGTGGAAAAGGAGGAAATGGAGAATTATCAAACTAGCTCCATTTCTGGCAACGGAAAGGAAATACAGAAAGTCGAGACGGCTTCCCTGAACAAGGGCTCCCTCTCTCCCAATGGAGAAAACCGAGATGGAAAAGCTGAGGACGAAGCATCACTTTCCGACCGTAATGCTCAGTGGAGAAAGGAGTTACGAGCTTCTATGAAAGGAAAGGAACGCACTAAAATCGAACGTGTGAAGATGCCGGAGCTCGATCCTGTCTATCGTGCTACAACACGATTGGAGGAGGTAAACCTCGGATTGACCGCAGAGATGGCTGTCAGAGAGGCTCATCGCTGTTTGGACTGTCCCAAACCTACCTGTGTTGAGGGTTGCCCGGTAAATATAGATATTCCCTCGTTTATCAAAAACATAGAACGTGGTGCTTTCCTCGAAGCTGCCAAAGTGTTGAAGATGACTTCTGCTTTGCCGGCAGTATGTGGACGTGTATGTCCGCAAGAAAAGCAATGTGAGAGTCGCTGCGTGCATCTCAGAATGAACGAGCCTGCTGTGGCCATCGGTTATTTGGAGCGATTTGCTGCCGACTATGAACGCGAAAGCGGTCAAATGGCCATACCTAACGTTGCATCAAGCAATGGCATCAAGGTGGCTGTGGTTGGCTCCGGACCGGCAGGATTGAGCTTTGCAGGCGACATGGTGAAAAAAGGATTTGAAGTTTACGTATTCGAAGCCCTGCATGAAGTGGGAGGTGTACTTAAATATGGCATTCCGGAATTTCGTCTGCCCAACCATATTGTAGACGTGGAGATTGACAATTTAAGAAGACTTGGCGTGCATTTCCAAACAGATACCATCATTGGCAAAACCATCACTGTGGAAGAATTGGAGGCCAAAGGATTCAAGGGGATTTTTGTTGCTTCCGGTGCCGGGCTGCCTAATTTTATGGGTATTCCCGGTGAAAATCTTATCAATGTGATGTCGAGCAACGAATACCTGACGCGTGTAAACCTGATGGATGCAGCCAACCCTGAAACCGATACCCCCATTATTCTTGGCAAAAAAGTAATGGTTGTGGGCGGCGGCAACACGGCTATGGACTCTTGTCGTACAGCTAAGCGTCTCGGAGCTGACGTAACACTGGTATATCGCAGGTCGGAAGCAGAAATGCCCGCCCGCTTGGAGGAGGTGAAACATGCCAAGGAAGAGGGTATCAACTTCATGACCCTTTATAATCCTAAGGAATATATTGGCGACGAAAACGGAAGGATCGCTGCTGCAGTCTTGGACGTAATGGAACTGGGTGAGCCCGATGCTTCCGGACGACGCAGACCTATTGCTACCGGCAAGACAGTAACGTTGGAATGTGATCAAGTTGTGGTTGCAGTGGGCGTATCTCCCAATCCATTGGTACCGACATCAATTCCGGGGCTGGAATTGGGACGCAAGAATACAATAGTAGTGAGCGACCAAATGCAGTCTTCAATTCCCAACCTTTATGCCGGAGGCGACATTGTACGTGGTGGAGCAACGGTAATCTTGGCTATGGGAGACGGACGACGGGCTGCTCAGAGCATGGCAGAAAAGTTGTTGGCATGAACTTGAAAGTGGAACATGAGCGATGAGTTCAGTTTGTGTGTCTTTTAGAGGAAGCATACATCCACAACCTAAAGTTATTTGTTCACAAGATAGACTATAAAATCGAACGGTATTATATAAGAAACTACTGTTCGTTTGGTTAGAAGTCAGGAGTTAAGACTATATGTTTTCTTCTTATAGAAGGGTAGAAACAGTATAGTCTTAACTCCTTTGACTGTACTGATACCAACTTCCTTATAAGCTCAATTAAGAAATTTCATTTGCGGATAGGGCTTCATGTTGTGATAGAGGGGGAGGCTGAAAAGCTGTTAGAAGTTGTAATAAAAGCATCGGCGCTGCGTTATAAAACCAACTGTGGTCGCATTTTTATTCTATCCACAATTTAATAACATGATGAAAAAGAAATTTTTGTGGCGCTTATCAAGCAGTGTGGTGTTGGCTGGTAATTTAGTTGGAATGATTTCTTGTGGGACAGACGAGCTTTCTCCCGACCTGCCCATGCCATCTCAACATTCGATTCCGCTTCTCAGCATGGAGCTGTGGAAGAATGGGCACGCAGCTTATAAATATGATAAGAAGCGCCGCCTTGTTTCCTATGTGTCATACAATGGTAATGTGGTGGAAAGAGAGATCAGCTACCAATATGATGATCATCAGCAGCGTATATATGCTGAAATGACAGACTATATGCGTTTTCCCAGTGCAGCGCTTGTCTACACGGACACGCTATTTCTACGGAACGGATTGATAGACAGTGTTTCGGGCGTTATACATGGTCATACTGTTTACCATTTCAAAATGCGGTACAATCATGACAGACAGCTTGATAAGGTCAAAATTGAGAATAAGTTCATGGGTAATGGGAATACTTTGAATGAGGAGCATGAATATATTTGGGAACAGAAAGACTTGAAGACTTTTATAAGCAGCAGTAAACAAGAGACTGTTGAGCGCAGGAATTACTTCTATACTTCATCAAGTGCGCATCCGCAATTTACCATTCCTGCTCCCAATGCCCACCTTTATCCGTTGCAACGGTTGGGTTATCTGGGCAATTTGCCGAAGCATTTGGTCCATAGCGAGAACGTTTCTTCTACACGTTCAAATCAGTCTACAACTTATGAATATACGATAGAAAAGGGATTGGTCAAACAGTTCTCGGTATATCTGTCTCCAGAAGTTCCTGTTGCCTCTGTAACATACAAATGGGAGGAATAACCTTTTCCGGATAGTGATTATCCCTAACCACACAGACTCACGCAGCCGAAAAGGTAGGAATATCAGATTGTCTATACGAAAACGCTGTAACTCGCTGACAGAATATTATGGTAATCCGGTCGGTGAGCCACAGCGTAACATAGGCGTCTTTTAATTTTAGAGAAGATTATACCTGCTGAACGGATGCTCCCCGTTCACGAATCAAGTCTTCATAGAAATGTGCATGAGCGGCTTGCACATAAGGAATCAGCCACAGCAGACCAATGCCCAGTGTGAGGATGGAAAGCAACAGCCACCCGATGAAACTCAGGTCGAGAATAAACAAGTCCATCTTGTGACCTTCCATGAGCCTCATGCTTTCTTCTATGGCTGCATCACATCCCATTTCCTTGTTGTCTCTGTAGACAAAGTAACTCATGGCGTATGAATACTTTTTAATCAAACCGGGGATGATAAGCAGCATTGTCCAGAGTAAAGTGTAGATGCCAACAAGCAAAGGAATGAGCAAACTCTTGCTCCACCAAGGCTTCTTGTATCCGCGAAACAGAGAACTGACGGAAACTTGCTCCCCGCGTATCAAATCCAGAAACAACACGCTTACCGACCATGCCAGCGGTATGGCGGCAATGTAGAGCAGGCTTGAAATTGTGTTTTTCGTGATATCTTCGTTTAGACTGTTGGTCACAGCACCAATGTCCAAGAATATCACATAGTAAACCAGTGTACAGAGAACAGGGGTTGTCCATCTCGAATCGAGCGATGCGAGTGCCCGGTTTTTGTAATCGTTTGTAGTTCCCATTGTTATTAAATTTTAGATTAATAAAAAGTTGTCTTACCAGCTTGAAGGTAAAACAACTTTTATAATAATATAGTCGTTTATTCAATGACTACAGTGGTCCAACCGTGCTTATCCTCAACCGTTCCGTATTGGATGCCACGAAGTGTGTCGTAGAGTTTCTTAGACCAAGGTCCCGGTTTCTCTCCAAAATCGTAGCGTTTGCCGGTTTCGATGTCGTCAAGATAGGAAATAGGTGAGATAACGGCTGCCGTACCGCAGGCTCCGGCCTCTTCGAAGGTTTCGAGTTCTTCTTCCGGTATAGGCCTGCGTTCCACTTTCAATCCGAGATCTTCAGCTATTTGCATGAGGCTCTTGTTGGTGATGGAGGGTAGAATAGAACTCGATTTCGGTGTGACATAGGTGTTGTTTTTGATGCCAAAGAAGTTTGCCGCACCACACTCGTCTACATATTTCTTTTCCTTAGAGTCGAGATAAAACTCGCTGGCATATCCTTTTTCGTGAGCAATGGAATTGGCTTTTAATGATGCTGCGTAGTTTCCACCAACCTTATATATACCGGTGCCAAGCGGAGCGGCACGGTCATAGTCACGGATGATAACGTAAGGATTACTCGAAAAACCTCCCTTGAAGTAGGGACCAACAGGAGTGACGAAGATTAGAAAGCAATATTCCGATGCCGGATGCACACCCACTTGAGCACTGGTACCAATGAGAAGCGGGCGAATATAAAGTGTGGCACCGCTTTCATAGGTAGGAATATACTCCTGATTGAGACGTACCACCTTCTTAACCATTTCTACAAAGAGCTCTGTAGGAACTTCAGGCATGAGAATGCCACGACAGGTACTTTGCAGACGGGCTGCGTTGTCTTCTACTCTAAAGGTGCGAACTTTGCCATCGGGGCAGCGGTAGGCCTTGAGTCCCTCAAAAGCCTCCTGCCCATAGTGCAGGCAGGTTGCTGCCATGTGCATCTTGAGATATTCATCGGAACTCACCTCTATTTCGCCCCATTTTCCATCACGATAGTTGCAACGTACATTGTAGTCGGTCTTCATGTAACCGAAAGATAAATTAGCCCAATCCAATTCTTTCATAATGATTTAAATTTTAAAGCAGATGCTGCTGATTTATTGCAAAATTACAAATAATAACAATACATTGCAACTTTTGTATATAAATTCTAATTGTCTGTCAATATTTTCTGTATTTCTGCATTGGTTTTGGTTAGCCGGTCTTTACACAGTTTGATGAGTTGTTGTGCTTTCTTGAGTTGTTTGGACATTTCGTCGATGCCCAACTCATTGTTTTCCAGCTTCTCAACAATATTTTCCAGTTGTCGGACAGCATCTTCATATTTCGTTTCTGTAGCCATTTTGCGTTTTGAATTTTAGTATTTTGTTACGTTCATATAATTTTATTTCACTATCGATATAATTTTTCCATGCTCCACAAGAGTCTCGATTTCATTTCCTTTTTGGAGTTTCGAAGCATCACGAACGCTTTTCCCATTGTACATTGTAATACTATAGCCACGTTTTAAAAGAATCTGTGGGTCAAGGGATTTAAGCATTATATTGAGTTGTTCAATACGATTTGACTCTTTGAGGATACGACGTTCGACAGCAGGATGGATGCTTGTGCTGATGAGTTGCAGACGATGCCGACATAGGGAAAGGTAGTTGTTGATATGCGTCACCATCTGTACGGACAGCTGCTGAAGTCGTGCCTCCTGTCTGGTTTTTACTAAAGAGAATAGCATGGGGATGTGTTCGGCGCATCGTGTGAGACGGTTACGTTCCTGCTCCATACGATATTTTACGTAGGTTGTGATATGGTTTTGACAGTCTTCTATCAGTGACCATACATCAGCTAAATTGTCTATGAGATAGGATGCTGCTGCCGTAGGTGTCTTTACTCGAATGTTGGAAACCATGTCTAAGACGCTTTCATCACGTTCATGTCCAATGCCCGTAATGATGGGCAGTGGGAAATTAGCAACATTTTCAGCCAATGCCAATGTGTCGAAGCCACTCATATCGGCAGTGGCACCACCGCCTCGGATGATCACTACAACATCGAAGCGGTCCACATGAAGATTGATTTGATTGAGAGCAGCTATGATGGTCGGCTCAACTTGTTCCCCTTGCATGGTAGCAGGAAACAGTTTTGTGTAGAACTTAAAGCCATAATCGTTGGCTTCAAGCTGATTACAGAAATCGCCATATCCTGCTGCATTTTCACTGGATATGATAGCTATGCGCTGAGCAAACCTAGGAATGGTCAGCCCTTTCTGCATTTCAAAGACGCCCTGTTCTTGGAGTTGGCGAATGATTTGGAGTCGTTTGCGAGCCATGTCACCCATTGTGTAGGTAGGATCAATGTCCTGTACAATCCATGAAAAGCCATAAGCCTCGTGAAAATTGGCCGTTACCAATAGCATCACTTTCATGCCCGCATGAAGAGGTTGTCCGGTTATCCGTTCGAATTTAGGTCGCAGTTTTGCCCATTTAGACTTCCAACACTTAGCCGAAGCACGTGCTACGGGAGTGGCAGAGAATAAGTCTTTCTGCACAAGTTCCATGTAGCAATGCCCACGAACTTCTCGTGCTTCCGATAGTTCGGCCTCTACCCAATAGGCGGAATCGAACGCGGTTTCAAGCACTTCACGTACAAGTGAGTTGAGCTCAAAAAGAGTAAGTGTTGTGTGGCTCATCCTTTCCTTCCCGTATTCTTCATTCTTCACTTTTCACTCTTCCTTTTTCATTTATCCCTTCTTGATACGCCTTCCAATAGTCCGGTATGCCATAACCATAAATGTTGTCGGGCGTCGAGGCACGATTGGCCGACCTACGAACCAAATCCATTATTTCGACAGCAGTCTTATGCGGCAATGCTTGCCACAGACACGCCACCATACCGCAGGTGATGGGGGAAGCAAACGAAGTGCCGTTGGCTGTAGTGATGACGCCGGAGCCGTCAATAACAGTGGATTTCACACCCTGAGCGGCGATATCCGGTTTCACCCGGCCGTCATACGAGGGGCCTACAGAGCTGAATTTGGCATTCACACTATCTGCGCTGAGAGCTGCAACTGCCAGGATGTTGGTAGCATCGGCCGGACAGTTTGTGCGTTTCCATGTACCCATTCCCTCATTACCGGCACTGTTGACAAGCAACATTCCCTTATTGGCTATCATGGATGCCGTGCGCGAAATCAGTGTTGTTTTGCCGTCCTGCTCTATATATTTATGATTGGTGGTCTTGTCGTCGAATCTCGAATAACCGAGTGATGAGTTCAGTACATCAGCCCCAATAGAGTCGGCATACTCCACAGCCTGTGCCCAATAATCTTCTTCGACCAAGCTCTCCGTGCGTCCATCCTCACTTCTTAGAAGCAAGAATGATGCATGAGGCGCAGTCCCAATAAATTTGCCTTCAATGTTAGCACCAATATCCGAGAGTACCATTGTGCCATGATCGAGTTCATCATACAGATTGGCAGTATAAGGATATACAAAGTCACGCTGCCCGATGATGTTCACATTTTTGAAATAATCTATACGGTTTACATTCATGTAGCCTCCGTCTACGATAGCAATGAGCATACCGTCGCCCTTAAATCCGGCATCGTGCAGCTTGAGTCCGTTCAGCATTTCTATTTGATGTTGTCCACGACCGTAACGATGGGAGGAAGTTTCTGTCAGGGCTGCGGAGTCCACAACGACAGAATCGATGCGTGAGAGAAAGATTGAGTCGGGCGCAGTGAACACTTTTATGCAGTTTGTAACAAATGGTAAATGAGCCAGTTGGGGAGTCAGGTATGCCTCAGCCGACTTGACAAGAACAGTATTGTTCCATTTGCTACCACCAATAATCTGGAATCCTTCTTTTGTAAGTTTGGTGATATATTTCTTAGACAGAGGAAGATCTGTGGAGTCGACGGGTAATTTTTGCTTTTTTCTTCGCTGGAGGGATTTCTCCGACAAGAATCTTTCCGGATGTTTCAAAGAGTGTTCAGATCCTTTCTTGTCTTTCAAACTTACTCTGAAAATATTAAATTGACCGTCGGGATAGGGTACTTTGCTGTTGTGTTGAGCCAAAGCAGTCATAGAGCCTACTGCCAAAAGAAGAATAAGTAGTGTTTTTTTCATCAATATCTTTTCTATGTATTTATTGCAAAAGTAGCTGGAAAAAGGCGAAACTCCAAATCTTTTTTGTACTTTTGCAAGTGTCCTATGGATAGAGATAACAAGCAGGCAACGTTAGAATTGGGCACAAAACCTGTAGGCAAATTGTTGCTGCAGTATGCCTTGCCAGCCATCATTGCGATGACTGCATCGTCTTTGTATAATATTATTGACCGCATATTCATTGGTCATGTGGTTGGTGCGATGGCCATTTCCGGACTTGCTATTACTTTCCCTTTTATGAATCTTTCTGCTGCTTTCGGTGCAGCCGTAGGTGTGGGAGCCTCTACAGCTATCTCTGTAAAGTTAGGACAGCGCGATTATCAAACGGCCATTAAATTGCTGGGCAACACTGTTACGTTGAATCTTCTCGTAGGTTTTGTGTTTGCTGTTGTTTGCCTTGCGTTCCTTGATCCTATTCTTCTGTTCTTTGGTGCAAGTTTGCAAACCATATCTTATGCACGCGATTTCATGCAGGTTATTCTTGCCGGAAACATGATTACTCACATGTATTTTGGCATGAATGCTGTGTTACGGTCGGTCGGAAAACCTCGTCAGGCCATGTATTCCACTATTTTTACGGTAGTGATGAATATCCTACTGGATGTGGTTTTCATCTTTTGGTGGGGATGGGGAATACGCGGAGCGGCTTTAGCAACCATCATATCACAGTCGCTTGCACTTATATATCAGATAAATTTACTGGCCGATAAGAGCCAAATACTGCATTTTAAGCGTGGCATTTATAAGTTGAAGGCCGACCTTGTAAAGAATATCCTTGGCATTGGTATATCTCCTTTTCTCATGAACGTGTGTGCCTGTATCGTAGTTATCTTTATGAACAATCAGTTTGTGAAATACGGAGGCGATCTTTCTGTTGGCTCATACGGAATCGCAAATGCCATTGGTACGGTATTCGTAATGTTTATCATGGGGGTAAATCAAGGGATGCAGCCCATTGCCGGCTATAACTATGGCAGTCAGCAGACAGACCGACTGATGCGCGTCCTCAAGCTATCTATCCTTACGGCCACGTGCATCATGACTGTGGGATGGCTCATTGCCATGTTTATCCCCAATTTTTGCGCCCGTATGTTTACTACAGACGAAACTCTTATTCGACTGTCTGTCAAGGCTATTCGTATCAATATGCTGGTCTTCCCGGTTATTGGTTTCCAGATGGTCGTAACCAATTTCTTCCAATGCATCGGCAAGGTCAGGATTAGTATATTCCTTTCTCTGTCGCGCCAGCTGTTATTTTTGCTGCCCCTTTTGGCCGTCTTGCCAAACTTCTTTGGGGTGGATGGCGTTTGGTATTCACTCCCGGCATCCGACCTGATATCGGCCATTGTGACCGCAGGCATTATGTTTGTCTTCATGAGAAAATTTAAAAAGCAATTAAAATAAATTCTATGGACAACCCTAAAATTATTATTAACATAGGTCGTCAGATAGGTTCGGGTGGCCGTGCTATTGCCAAACGGCTTGCCGAGGAATTTGGCTGTACATTCTATGATAAGGAATTGCTTAATCTCGCAGCAAAAGAAAGCGGTTTTAGTGAGAAGTTCTTTGAACAAAACGATGAGAAGAAAGGCTTTCTGAAATTCTTGTTCCATGTGCACGTACCATTGCTTGGCGAGAACAATTTTTATAAAAATAATTTCTCTCAGGAAAATCTTTACCTTTTCCAAAGCGATGCAATACGCAAGGCTGCCAAAGAAGGGAACTCTGTGTTTGTGGGTAGAACTGCCGACTATGTGCTACGCGACTATAAGAACACGGTCAATATCTTTATCACCGCAAATATGGACCAACGCATACAGCGTATATGTAAACGATGTGATTGCGACCGTGCGACAGCTCGAAAATACATCAATCAACAAGACGACAACCGTGCATCCTATTATAATTATTATACCGGCAAGCATTGGGGACATTCTGAAAGTTACGACCTTTGCATCAATTCAAGTTTGTTAGGAATTGATGCAACTGCAGGTTTTATCGCCGATTTTATTCGCAAGAGGTTTAATTTGCCATGCAATCATAAATTAAGGAATCAATCCAACGACTGATGAAAGTAGGAATTATCAGTGATACTCACGGTTATTGGGACGATCGATACGAAACCTATTTTGCCGAATGTGATGAGATATGGCATGCCGGCGATATTGGAAACATAGATATTGCCAATCGTTTTGAAACCTTGAAGCCACGTTTTCGAGCCGTACACGGTAATATAGATGATGATAAACTGCGCGTGCGCTATCCTGAAGTTCTCCGTTTTAAGGTTGAGAACAATGAGGTGCTGATGACCCACATTGGTGGCTATCCCGGCCGATATGACAGGTCGATAGCCACAGAGCTACGCAGCAATCCTCCCCAACTGTTCATTTCCGGCCACTCCCACATCCTCAAAGTGATGCCGGATAAACATCTCAATCTGTTGCATATCAATCCGGGTGCAGCTGGAAAGACGGGGTGGCACAAGGAACGAACGCTTGTCAGACTTACTATTGAGGACAATAAATTCACCGATTGTGAGGTTATTACATTAGGTAAACGTTAAAGCAACAAGGCAATGGATGCATACGCAAAACAAGTGCACAACTATTTAAAGCTGATGAAAGAATCGGTCTTGTTGGTCAGTGAGCAAAACAAAGCCAACATGGACATATTGATCACCATGCTTGGAGCACTCGACAAGGAAATAATTTGTGACTGTTACGGTCTGTTTGGGACACCACAAAAACTGTTGGCTGATATTGCGGAAGAGCATCAAGTGAAGCCGGAAGTGATTACCGAAATCATAGCAAAAGACCTTCGGAAAATAGCCATCACACCCGAATGGCAAATGATGCAGCAAGATTTTTCAGACACCGTGAAACAGAAAATAGGAATATCTTAAATATGATGGAGAAGCGTAGTCCTTTAGTTAAGCATTACATTTAGGCCGTTGCATGAAAACAATAAACGAATGAAAATAGGTAAAATCATAGAACTTCCCAAAATATTAGACCCTCGTGGCAATCTCACGGTGGTCGAACAGTTTAAGGAAATCCCCTTCAAAATCAGCAGAGTATATTGGGTTTACGATGTTCCCGGAGGTGAACACCGGGGCAGCCATGCCCATAAGCAGTGCCGTGAACTGATCATTGCCGTGAGCGGCTCCTTTACGGTGACGTTGGACGACACGGAGCACAAATCTTCTTATCTGCTCAACCATCCTTACCAAGGACTTTTGGTGGAGACGGGAATCTGGCGCACACTGGAGGATTTTTCATCGGGATCCGTATGTCTTGTTCTGGCAGAACTTCCCTTCGACGAAGAAGACTATATCCGTGATTATGACGAATATAGAAACTATGTGAAATAATGTTTGAAGTTACACGATACACAGTAGATCAGAAAGCAGTTTGGGATGATTTCGTTTCACGTTCCAAACAGGGCACTTTCCTGCTCCGTCGTGACTATATGGATTATCATAGCGACCGTTTCCACGACCATTCCTTGATGGTCTGGAACAAAAATTCGCTTATTGCCGTGCTTCCGGCCAATCAGGCAGGAGACGTATTATGGTCGCATCAAGGACTTACCTACGGCGGCTTGCTCACGCTCGACAAGGCCAAGGCAGCAGAGGTATGTGAAATCTTCCGTCAGATTAACGATTACCTTCGATCCAATAATTTTCATCGTGTAGTTTACAAGTCAATACCCTGGATATATCATCGCCTGCCGGCTGAGGAAGATTTGTATGCCGTGTTCAATGTTTGCCAAGCGCGCCTGCTGGTAAGAAATATTGCATCGGTTGTCAGTCAGACAAACGCTCCGAAATGGAGCCGTGACCGTCACTATGGTGCCAACAGGGCGCACACTCATGGAGTGGAGGTCGGGCAACGTGATGCTGATTATGCAATGTTTTGGAACATACTCACCGATAATCTGAGAACCAATCATCATGCGACTCCGGTGCATACGCTCGAAGAGATGCAACGGCTGCATGCCGCCTTTCCCGACAATATCAAACTCTATACAGCCCGGCTCGACGATGAGGTATTGGGAGGCGTGCTGCTTTATGTCACCCCCCATGTGGTTCATTCGCAGTATATTTCGGCCTCGACCTCAGGCAAGCGTGCGCATGTTGTCGATGCAATATTCCGAACTATTCTCATGCAGGACTATAAACACTACAAGTTTTTCGATTTCGGAACCTCCAACGAGCAACAGGGGCGAGTGCTCAACGAGGGGCTGATTTATCAGAAAGAGGGTTTTGGTGGGCGTGGCGTCTGCTACGATTGGTACGAGTGGGAATTGTAAAGTCAAATAAAATAGATTGACAATAACTCTTTAGCACATGAACAATATTCCTTATCTTTCTCTACAAGCTGTCACAGCGATGCATATAGACGAAATCCAAGATGCCATAGCACGTGTAGTTCGCTCCGGTTGGTATCTTCAGGGTGAAGCCAATGCCAAGTTTGAAAAGGAATATGCTGATTACATTGGCACAAAATATTGTGTGGGCTGTGGCAATGGGTTGGATGCTCTCACGCTCATCTTTCGAGCATATAAGGAAATGGGTGTCCTCCATGATGGCGACGAAGTCATCGTGCCGGCCAACACATATATCGCCTCCATTCTCTCTGTCACAGAGAATGGTCTCATTCCGGTCTTGGTAGAGCCTCATGAAGATACGCTGCAGATTAATGAAAATCTGATAGCACAAGCCATCACATCTCGCACACGAGCCATTCTGATTGTCCATCTTTACGGAAGGAATGCTTACACCCCTGATATCCAACGTATCTGCAAGCGTCATCATCTCAAACTGGTTGAGGATAATGCGCAGGCACAAGGGTGTGGTAATTCACAATTCATAATTCATAATTCACAATTGGCTGGCGCGGAAGAGAGGGATGGTAATTCACAATTCATAATTCATAATTCACAATTCATAAATAAAAAGTCAAAATTAGACCGCCCTGATGCACCTAATTGTGAATTGAAAATTGTGAATTGTGAATCATCACATACTGGGGCTTTGGGCGATGCAGCTGCCCATTCTTTTTATCCCGGCAAAAACTTGGGTGCATTTGGAGACGCCGGGGCGGTGACTACCAATGACGAAACGTTGGCAGTCATTATCAGAGCTTTGGGCAATTATGGCTCAAGCAAAAAATATGTGTTCCCGTATTTGGGCCGAAACAGTCGGCTCGACGAGATACAAGCTGCCGTGTTGAGTGTCAAGTTGAAGTATCTTGACGACGATAATGTACGTCGTAAAACTATAGCCGATTATTATTATAGAAACATCGATAACCCTTTGATTGTGCTTCCCGGTAAGGCAGAATGGGAAACAGCTTTGCCCTCAAACGCAGTCGGAAGTTACCGTAACGAAGATTGTGTATATCATGTTTTTCCCGTGTTGTGTGACCGGCGGGATGAGTTGCAGCGATATTTAGCACAACAGGGTATCGGTACAATGATTCATTATCCCATTCCGCCACACCAACAGGCGTGCTATCGGGAATGGAACTCCTTGAGTTTGCCCATTACTGAACGTATTCACCAATGCGAACTGAGCATTCCATGCAATCAGACCATGACTGATACAGAAGTAGAAACCGTTTGCGATGCCATCTGTCGTTTTGGTAAATAAGCCTAATATAGCTAAGTTCTTCATCATTCTCGCTTGCTTTTCTTTCTATATGTGTGCTATTTTCATACATGGATTTTCTTGACGTGAATCTTTTTTACATTCCCCATATCTTTGGTCTAAACGATAAATCAAAATCACGGAGGAATTACGATTACATTGCTGATTAGGTAGTATTTGCCCAAAGTTTTAGTAACTTTGTACACTCATATAGGTTGAAATTATGATAGTTTGTATTGCGGAAAAGCCCAGTGTGGCACGTGATATTGCAAGGATTCTTGGAGCGAATGTGTCCAAGGATGGTTACATGGAAGGCAATGGCTACCAGGTGACATGGACCTTTGGGCACCTTTGTGAGCTGAAGGAGCCCAACGATTACATGACCAACTGGAAATTCTGGACATTGGCAGCTTTGCCAATGATACCGCAACGTTTCGGCATAAAGTTAATTCCCAGTGAGAGTATTGAACGTCAGTTCAAAACCATTGAGCGTCTGTATAGCAAGGCTGAAATGATTGTGAACTGCGGTGATGCGGGCCAAGAGGGTGAACTCATCCAACGTTGGGTGATGCAGTTGGCTCAAGTCAAGTGTCCGGTGAAACGTTTATGGATTTCGTCGATGACCGACGAGGCCATTAAAGAAGGATTCAACAATCTGAAGGAACAGCGCAATTATGAAAGTCTTTACCTGGCAGGACTTTGTCGTGCCATAGGCGACTGGATGCTGGGCATGAATGCCACACGGCTCTACACACTGATGTATGGGCGCGACCATCAGGTGCTGTCGGTTGGAAGAGTACAAACGCCCACGCTTGCCTTGATTGTAAATCGACAAAAAGAGATAGACTGTTTCAAGCCGGAGCCTTATTGGGTGCTGTCCACCATTTATAGGGACACTTTGTTTACTGCAACATCGGGTAAATACATGTCGAAAGAGGAGGGAGAAAAAGACTTCGTTACTATTGACGGCAAGCCTTTTACGGTGACAAGTGTACAGAAAAAGAAGGGCAGCGAAAAGCCCAAGCAACTCTACGACCTCACCTCGCTTCAGGTGGACTGCAATCGCAAATTTGGTTTCTCGGCAGAGATGACGCTCAATCTGATTCAGGGACTTTATGAGAAAAAACTTACCACCTATCCACGTGTAGACACACAGTATCTCTCTGACGACATCTATCCGAAATGTCCGAATATACTGAATGGTGTGAGCCAGATGATGACATCGGGAAAGAAACCTTATCTCGATACTATTAAAAAACTGGCAGAGATGAGCCCCAAGTTGCCAAAAACCAAACGTATTTTCGATACTTCAAAAGTGACCGACCACCACGCCATTATTCCAACGGGACAGACGGCAAACGGTCTGACCAACTTTGAATTAAAGGTGTACGACCTGATTGCACGACGGTTTATTGCAGCTTTCTATCCTGATTGCAAATTTTCCACAACAACGGTATTGGGAGAAGTAGATAAGGTGGAATTTAAAACAACCGGCAAGGAAATTCTTGATTCGGGATGGCGAGACGTCTATTCCAAAGATGAAGAGCCGGATGAAGAAAACGCTAAGAAAGACGACGAAGATCATACGTTGCCCACATTCGTAAAGGGAGAGTCGGGGGCGCACCAACCTACACTGACGGAGAAACAGACCACTCCTCCCAAACACTATACCGAGGCGACTTTATTGCGGGCTATGGAAACCGCAGGAAAGTTTGTAGACGACGAGGAATTGCGCTCGGCAATGAAGGAAAATGGTATTGGGCGACCGTCATCGCGTGCCGGAATTATTGAAACCTTATTCAAGCGTCATTATATCCGGCGAGAACGCAAAAACCTTGTGGCAACCCCGACCGGCATCCAACTTGTAGAGACCATTCATGAACGATTGCTTACAAGTTGCGAACTGACCGGTATCTGGGAGAAGAAGCTGCGTGATATTGAGGCGAAAAAATACAGTCCGCAACAATTTATCGACGAACTGAAAGAACAAGTTACTAAAATTGTGCAGGACGTGTTGCATGATAACAGCAACCGCCAAATAGAGGGAGGTGAAACAAAACCTGTACCCAAGTCTACTGATTCTACAAAGGGAGGGACAAAAAAAATGACCCCAAAGACTCCTCAGAAGCGTTCGGGCAAATCCAAGACAACCATCAAACAACAACAAACGACTTCGCCAACAAACGTTTTGGTGAAGGAAGGAGATTTGTGTCCCAAATGTGGACAAGGCCATATTGTCAAGGGCAAAACGGCTTATGGCTGTTCACGATGGCGTGAGGGATGCGATTATCGACTGCCTTTTAAGAAGGATCTTTTGGGATAAGCAACAAAAATCGACACATTTTAAGTCTGTATAGCTTAGGCCCAAAGGTGCCAAACGCTCATGCTGTTGGTCATTTGTCATTATCATTTGTAGGTATTATGCGTTTTGTTTGAGAAAATGCTCAACATATTGCTTGGGCATATCGTTTTTTTTTAGTTATTTTGTAACCTATATATACAATAAGGAACAGTAGAGATGAAGAATTTTAAGATGTACGAACCTGATGATAAACTTATTTCCATCATCAGCGACAATTATAACACCTTGCAGAGTCTCGGTTCATTTGGTATCAACTTAGGGTTTGGCGACAAGACTGTGCAGGAGGTTTGTGAAAGCCAAAATGTGGATACATATACATTTCTTGCAGTTATTAATTTCACGATTAATGGCTATCGCAACTACGAGGATGCTGACCGATTCTCTATCTCTACACTCATGCAATATCTCAAGGCAAGCCATGTTTATTATCTCGACTTTGAACTTCCCCACATCCGTCGTTCTTTGGAGGGTGCCCTTGACGAGAAAGACAATCTTGCCCGACTGATTCTTAAATTATTCGATGAATACGCTTACAGCATACGAAAGCATATGCAGTATGAGGAAAAAATGGTGTTCCCCTATGTGGA
This sequence comes from uncultured Bacteroidales bacterium, assembly GCA_937995875.1. Taxonomy (GTDB): domain Bacteria; phylum Bacteroidota; class Bacteroidia; order Bacteroidales; family Bacteroidaceae; genus Prevotella. Next base: position 19,428 of record CALKIW010000143.1, read on the forward strand.
AGAACTCGAAAAAGGAAACGTGTCGTCTAATTATGACATTGAGACATTTTCCAAACACCATACACAGATAGACCGAAAGTTGAGCGAACTGAAGAATATCATTATTAAATATTTGCCTTCCGATGGTTTACGCAACAACCAACTTACAGCAGCTCTCTATGAGATATACAACTGTGAGCAATGGCTCAAGGAACACGCTGACGTAGAAGACGAGATTTTCATACCCGTAATCCGCCGCCTCGAAAAGAAGTCAAACCAAAGCGATGTGAGTGTGAGGATAAGCAATATGATTAATAACAATCCCGGCTCACAAGAAACTTTGTCCGACCGAGAAAAGGATGTTATTATCGCTTTGGTGCAGGGCATGACCAACAAGGAGATTGCTGATCACCTGTGTATCTCCGTCAATACCGTTATCACCCATCGTCGAAATATCACCCGCAAACTTCAGATACATTCTCCGGCAGGGCTCACCATCTATGCCATTGTAAACAATTTGGTAGATATCAGCAGTGTAAAGTTATGATGAAAGAACCTAAAATTGCTGTCATTGATTTCAACATTCTCTCGGTGTTGGGTTTGAAACAGATACTTCAACATGTCCTCCCCATTATGGACGTGCATTCGTTTGCATCGTTTGAAGAATTGGAAAACAGCGACCCTGACACTTTTTTTCACTATTTCATAGCTCAGGATATCTTCATTTCTCATCGATCTTTTTTTCTCGACAGACAACAAAAAACGATTGTTCTCACCACGAGCAATGACCCCGCAACTCAGCCCAGCGGTTTCCATTGTCTCTGCATCAATGTGTCCGAAGAACAATTGGTGCGTTCTCTTCTGATGCTTGAGCAGCACGCCCATGCTCATGGAAAAAATTTGCCACCCATGTCTAAGACGCTGTCTAACAAGGTTTTATCAGATAGAGAAATAGAGGTGCTTGTTCTTATTGTAGAGGGATATATCAATAAGGAGATTGCGGACCGGTTGAACATAGGTTTGACAACCGTGATTACCCATCGCAAGAATATCATGGACAAGCTCGGAATGAGGAGTGTTGCTGCGCTGACCATCTATGCCGTGATGCATGGATATGTGGATATCAATAAGATTTAAGAGTTGCTCTTGTTTATCTTTATGGTGAGTTTTTGATGAATTTTGTCAAGAATACTTCACTGTTTTTCGATCATCTTTATAGTCCCATCCAGAGAGAGAAATAAGAATATTTCGACTTTTATTCCCATTTTTATCATCACATTATATACTTCTTTCCGTCGTTACTATTTAATGGCTGCGCGTGCAGACCTTAACCGCAGGGTGAAAGGGGCTTAGTCAGTTTGCCTTGACACCCGAAACGCAATGTCATTAAATAGTAACGGCAGGACAAAAAACAACTATAAAAAGCTCCGCAAGTGTCAGAAAGTTGTAACGACTTGATGTGCAAAATATTGCAAACTTCGCTCATGCTTCGCGTATATCGCACCAAATTATTTTTGTTTTCAAATACGCGAAGCATACGCAAGCGTTTGTTAATATTTTTATTGGTTGTTAATTGTGGATGGCAACGCCTTTATTTTATGTTAAGAAAGCAATCGACGATCTGTTCTGCACCGGCTGCACGCAACTCTTTTTCGGTGCCATTGCCATAGGTTACCGCACAGGTGTGGCATCCCGCACGTTTACCCATAAGGATGTCAAAACTCATATCGCCCACCACCAACGTATCTTCCGGAGCAATATTGAAATGTTTCAGGGTTTTCAACACAGGGTAGGGGTTGGGCTTGGCTATCTCTACATCTTCGGCTCCAAGTATCAAGGAAATATACTTGCTAAGTTGCATTTGCTCGACAAAGTTAGTCAGGGAAGCGTTTCCACGACTGCTGGCCAGCGTAATAATTGTGCCGGCGTTGTGCCATTGTTTGATGGCCTCTTTCACGCCGGGAAACATCTCAACTTCGACATTTCGGTTGTTTTCATCGAAAATGCGGTTGTAGGTATTAAAACAATCTTCGTTTTGCTCATCGGTGAGTAACATCATCGTGCGGAAACCTTCTCTCAAGGGCAGGCCGATGGTTTTGCGACACTCCTCGCGTGAGCGCATGGGGAGCTTTAACTCCCTGAGTGTGGCCTGCATGGTGTCGATAATAATTTTGTTGGTATCGCCGATGGTGCCGTCGAAATCGAGTATGATCAATTTATACATAAGTAGATTCCATCAATTCGTTTAGAAGGTTTTCGCATCCGTCTTCTATCAGATCGAGCGCCAGTTCAAAGTCGCTCTCTCCACCATAATAAGGGTCGGGAACGCTTGTAGCGTGTGGATTGCGTTTCAGATAGTTGGTCATGCGCACAATCTTTTTTCGTTCGTCATCGCCATGCGCCATGCGGGTAATTGTGCGATAATTGTCTTCGTCCATTGTGATAATGAGGTCGAAATTATTAAAATCGGAGGTTGCATCAAACTGGCGGGCATGGTGATTGAAGTTGTAGCCGCGTGACTGTCCGTGCCGACGCATACGTGCATCGGGCAAGTCGCCTACGTGCCAGTTGCCTATTCCTGCCGAATCAATATAGAATTGTTGTGTGATGCCTCGTTCATCAACCATTTTTTGCATTATGCCATTGGCCGCAGGAGAGCGGCAAATGTTTCCGAGACAAATAAAAAGTATCCTGATTTTGCCTTTCTTAATCATGTGTTTTGAGGGAAAATTTGGTTTGTGACTCATAACTTTGAGCTGTAAAGATACTAAATATCAACGATAAAGCCATTGTTGGAGCGTATTGTTATGAAGTCTTCACAATTAAAAAAACGAATTTAACAAAACGAGATAATTTGTTAGATATTACCTGCTTATATTAAATTATCAAGCCGTTTCGGATTGGTAGACATGGAGGAGGTTGGGCGTGGATAAACAGTCGGGTGGTCAGTGCGAATAGAGAAGAATAAAAAGAAAAATTGATGGTGCAGGAGAAAAATAGTACTGTGAAAGGTTAGGTTTTGAGATCTTTTGGTATTACCTTTGCAAAGAAAGGGCAAGACGTCATATTAACAAAATGAAAAAGCATTATCTTATTATAATATAAGGTAGGTACAGCTCGTTATAATTACAGTAAATAATCAAATATATAAAAATAATGGAAAAAAGACGCGTAGGTCTGATTACCGGAGTGACAGGACAGGATGGCAGCTATTTGGCTGAGTTGTTGTTAGAGAAAGGTTATGAAGTGCATGGCGTGATCCGTCGCTCATCAGTAGATTATCGTGAGCGGATTGTACATCTGGAAGGAAAACCGAAGTTCCATCTGCATTATGCGGACTTAAGCGACTCCATGAGTATCGTTTCCTTGGTTCGTAAGATCAATCCGACGGAGATTTACAATCTTGCGGCACAAAGCCATGTGCAGGTTAGCTTTGATGCTCCGGAATATACGGCTGATGTTGATGCTGTTGGCGTACTTCGTGTGTTGGAAGCCGTGCGGGCGTGTGGACTGACAAAAACCTGTCGTATTTACCAAGCGTCTACTTCCGAGTTGTATGGCAAAGTCGAGGAGGTTCCCCAGAACGAAAACACGCCATTCCATCCTTACAGCCCCTATGCGGTGGCTAAACTGTATGGTTTTTGGATTGTGAAAGAATATCGTGAGGCCTACGATATGTATGCCTGCAATGGGATTTTGTTCAACCACGAGAGTGAGCGTCGTGGCGAAACCTTCGTGACACGTAAAATTACGCTGGCCGCTGCACGTATTGCTCAGGGCAGACAGGACAAGCTCTACTTGGGCAATTTGTCATCGCTTCGTGATTGGGGATACGCTAAAGATTACGTGGAATGTATGTGGTTGATGCTTCAACAGGACAAACCGGAAGACTTTGTGATTGCTACCGGTAAACAGCATAGTGTGCGAGAGTTCTGTTACCATGCTTTTAAACACGTTGGAATCGAATTGGAATTTCAGGGGGAAGGTATGGATGAGAAGGGGGTAGATAAGACTACGGGTAAAGTTCTCGTAGAAGTGAGTCCGGATTTCTATCGTCCTACAGACGTTGTTAATCTTTGGGGAGACCCCACTAAGGCTAAGGCTACGTTAGGCTGGGATCCGTCTAAGACCAGTTTTGAGGAATTAGTGAAGATTATGGTGGACAGCGACATGAAGAAAGTTGCTGCTGACGATGCTGCATCCAGAGTGCGTGTCAATCTTGAGGAATATTTAGAGAAAGGCATTGTGAAGTAGCGTTTGTATAGATGCAGTACATGCTTTTTTGTTGATAGTATGGCAGTTATAACGGACATTCTATCTGCTTGCGAACATCTTCGTCATCTCTGATAGGACAAGATGTTGTGCTTGATATGCAATTTATGATATAGTAGAAAAAGGATTGAAAGACAATATGTTGGATAAGAAATCGAAAATATATGTAGCCGGACATCATGGGCTTGTGGGGTCGGCCATTTGGAAGAATCTGGAAGCAAGGGGATATCATAACCTTGTGGGCCGCAGCCATCGAGAATTGGACTTGACTAATCAGGCTGCGGTGAAGCAATTTTTCGACGAGGAACGCCCAGACGCGGTAGTATTAGCAGCTGCCTTTGTGGGTGGTATTATGGCAAATTTGCTCTACCGAGCAGACTTCATCATGCAAAACATGAAGATACAGTGCAATGTGATAGAGCAGGCCTATCTTCATGGTGTAAAGAAACTGCTGTTCTTAGGCTCTACTTGTATCTATCCTAAGAATGCACCGCAACCCATGAAAGAGGACACACTGCTGACGTCTCCATTGGAATATACCAATGAAGAATACGCCATTGCTAAAATTGCGGGGTTGAAAATGTGTGAAAGCTATAATCTGCAATATGGCACCAATTACATTGCCGTGATGCCAACCAATCTTTATGGTCCCAATGATAATTTCCATTTGGAGAACTCTCATGTGTTGCCGGCTATGATGCGCAAGGTGTATTTGGCCAAACTCATACACGAAAGCAATTGGGATGCTATTCGTGTGGATATGAACAAACGCCCGATTAATCCTCCGTCGAAGTTGGCGGAGCAGATTGGAGAGAGCAATGTAGACGGAAATAATAACAAGGAGCGTATATTGAAGGCACTGGCATTCTATGGCATTGAAGATAACCGAGTGACGCTTTGGGGGGATGGAAGTCCGCTTCGTGAGTTCCTTTGGAGTGAAGATATGGCCGATGCGTCTGTTCATGTGCTGCTCAATGTAGATTTCAAGGATATCATTGGCATCGAGAAATATTCCTCTGTGTTCTATGGAGTGAGTGCTGATGGTGTGGTGGATCGTAACAACTCAGAAGGGCGAGGAGGTGCCATCCCCGGTCTGGGAGAGATTCGAAATTGTCATATAAATGTAGGGACCGGCAAGGAACTCACGATTAAAGAGCTTGCGGCTTTGGTTGTCAAAACGGTTGGTTTTGATGGAGAGGTGGCATGGGATGCGTCGAAACCCAACGGAACACCACGTAAACTGATAGATGTGTCCAAGCTTCACAGTCTGGGATGGACGCATAAAGTGGAAATCGATGAGGGCGTTCGGAAACTGTATGACTGGTATAAAGAATCATTGAATCATTAAAACCGAAGAAGAAAAGGGTAAGTCGGAGGATAGGACGCTGGTCTTCTCAGTGCCGTTTAACAACAGTTTTCTGCAATGGATGAGGTAAACCTCGATTCCCTTCACATCTAAAATTTCCTTACGAGAACAAACATTGGTCATTTATTTTTAATCGAAATAGTTCTATGTTAGATAAGAAATATAATATTGCTGTAGCCGGAACAGGCTATGTTGGTTTAAGTATAGCTACACTTTTAAGTCAGCATCAACACGTCATGGCGGTGGATGTTGTGCCAGAGAAGGTCGAAATGATCAATCGAAGAAAGTCGCCAATACAGGACGAATACATCGAAAAGTATCTTGAGGAGAAGGAACTTGATCTGACCGCAACGCTTGACGGAGCTGCGGCCTATAAGGATGCCGACATCGTAGTGATAGCTACGCCAACCAACTACGACTCTACAAGGAACTACTTCGACACGAGGCATGTGGAGGAAGTCATAGAGCTGGTGTTGCAGATCAACCCTAATGCTATCATGATTATCAAGTCTACAATTCCTGTGGGCTATACGGAAAGTGTAAGGGAGAAGTATAAATCTGAGAATATTATATTTGCACCGGAGTTTCTTCGTGAAAGCAAGGCATTGTATGACAATCTTTATCCGAGCCGAATCATTGTGGGACGGCCGGAAGGAGATGAGCGTTTGGACAGGGCAGCTCGCTTGTTTGCCGAATTGTTGAAACAGGGAGCCATCAAGCAGGACATTGAAACCTTATACATGGGGCTTACGGAGGCAGAAGCCGTGAAGCTTTTTGCCAACACTTATCTTGCTCTTCGTGTGAGCTATTTTAATGAACTTGACACCTACGCGGAGGTGAAAGGGCTCGACACTCAAAGCATTATCAAGGGAGTAAGCCTTGACCCCCGTATCGGCAATTTCTACAATAACCCATCGTTTGGCTATGGGGGGTATTGCTTGCCAAAGGACACCAAGCAACTCTTGGCTAACTATGAGGATGTGCCTGAAAACCTTATTCAGGCCATTGTGGAGAGTAACCGCACCCGCAAAGACTTTATAGCGGACCAAGTATTGCATAAGGCCGGCTATTATGATTATTTTAATCGTGGAGACTTTGATGCCAATAAAGAACGCCGATGCGTTATAGGCGTCTATCGTCTGACGATGAAAAGCAACAGCGACAACTTCCGGCAGAGCAGCATTCAGGGGGTAATGAAGCGCATCAAGGCCAAAGGTGCCGAGGTCATTATCTATGAGCCGACGCTTGAAGACGGCACGACATTCTTTGGAAGCAGTGTCGTGAACGATCTCAATCAGTTCAAAAATCAAAGTCAGGCGATTATTGCTAACCGCTATGATAAGGTGCTTGACGACGTGAAAGCTAAGGTTTATACGCGCGATATATTCCGGTGCGATTAATTCTTGGGAGTAGCCGGAAGAGTCTAAAAATCCATGATATATTTGTAATCCATCATTTTTTCGGTTATCTTTGTCTTTAAACTATAATGATAACCTTATCAATATTGATGGAAAAACGTAATACAACGGTGACGGAAGAACAGAAATGGTATGTTCTTTTCTGCTAATTATAAGAAAGAAGTTGTTGTAAGAGACGAGCTAAGAATGCTTGGCTACGATGCTTATGTCCCTATGCAATATGTTCTTTCCCACCACAGAGAACATAAGGTGCGCGTGCTGAGGCCTGCCATACACGGCCTCGTTTTTGTGCGGGCTACGCAGAAAGAACTATTCGACTATAAACATTCATCGCGTAACAATCCTTATATCTTCCTTCGCACCACGCGTATGGGAAAAGGTTATCAGCCCATAGTGGTGAGAGATGAAGACATGAACAACTTCATACGCCTCACGGCATTATCTGAGATTAAGCTCAACTATTATCGCCCGGAGGAACTGCGATTGATGAAAGGAGAGAAAGTAAGGATCTTGGATGGAGTGTTCAAGAATATCGTGGGCACAGTGCAGCGACTACCCAACAAGTGTGGAAACTACCTTGTTGTAGAGATTCCCGGAGTGTCTGTGGTAGCAGCCAAATTAAAACCGAACTATGTTCAGCCTATGGGCAAACAACAGGAGAAGTCTGTCGATATTGATAAAGATGTACAGAAACTGATGGATTGTGCCTACAAAGTACTCTATGAACTGGCAGATAACGGCAAAAATGATCTTGCAAGAAACATTGCCATTGCAGAGATACAAATGCTTTGCCGGGCATTGGAAGGTTGTAAGCGATTCCTTCCGGCTGATAAAGCTGCCTATGCTTTGGCCCATTATTTAGCAAGCAAGGTGCTTGGAGAGTCGTCGGAGCCGTTTGCCGGCGAGTTTCGGAAGATTGTGCCGAAGCTTCGCAGCGTCAGTATGCTTCGCTTGCGGATATGTCTTTATTTATCGGTTGATTTTGGAGACGAAGCTGCTTCGCATTTTGTAGCGGAAACTATAGGCAAATGGGATGCGACCAAATACACTGATTCTCAGAAATCTTTCTTAACGGAGAAACGGCTTTTAGAACGTCTTGGGAAATAAATATGCCCCAAATTTTCCTGCCGTTTTTCCTATTAGACGGAAAATAAATTATGTTTGGAGGAAGTAACATAAGTGAAAAGATACTTCCTATTTTGTATCACATGAACAGCTACTCTGCTTCAATCTTATAATTCAATTTGTACTTTGGCATTAAACAGCCTTCCCGTCAGGAAGTTGGGCACGGCATATTGCTGGTTGGTAATGTCGGTCACCCAATAATAGGAGTTCACGTTGTTTATACCAAATAGATTTAAGCAATCTACCCCCAACCATATATTGCGGAAGACACTCTTTCGTGTGCGGTCCTGATTATCCAACAACCGAAAGCTCATCCCAATGTCGGCACGCTTGTATGCGGGGGCACGGAAAGTGTTTCTCTCCAGTTCTCTGTGGGGCGCAGAGAAGGGAAGTCCGTCTGCCAGAGTCATTTTAAGACTCATCTTCCAACGCGTTGTTCCCGGAAAATAGTCGGTAAAAAATAGGTTCATGGCATAACGCTGGTCGGTTGGCATGGGTATGGACACGCCGTTGAGTTTCATCTTGGTATCCATCACGGAGAATGTCAGCCACGAGTCGGTGCCGGGCACAAACTCGCCGAAAAGTTTCAGGTCGATTCCTGCCGCATGACCTGTTGCCATATTATGACCATAATACACCACCTTCACGTTGTTTACAGAGTAGGGGATAAGGTTGTTGAGCAGCTTATAATAGGCTTCGGCTGTGAATTTAAAGGGACGGTTCATCATCGTGAACCGATAGTCCATGCCTGTGATGAAGTGTATCGATCGCTGACTCCTTATCTTGTTGTTGAGTCTTGCGTATGTCGTGCCGTTTACAGTAGACGTGTCGCGCAGCTCCTTGAAGAAGGGGGCTTGATAATAAAGACCGGCTGCCACTCTCAGGGTCATGTTTTGATTGAAGGGTGGGATGATGCCCAACGAAACACGGGGAGAGAGTATAGACTCTTTGTTGAAATTCCAGTGGGAAAACCTTAGGCCGTAACTCAATGTGAAAAGCGCGTGTTCCCCAGCCGAACGGAATCGCCAAACGTCCTGAATATAGGTCTCTATTCGGTTGGCATTTAATTCGTTTTTGGCACGTAATGAATAAATAGTGTAGAGGTCTTTACCCGTGTGGGGAACGCTGTAGCCTGCAGAATCGCGCATCTCATATTCTGCAGATTGTTCCTCAATATGCTCCCTCTTATAGGTAAATCCTCCCTCTATGCGATGTTGTTTGGTGGTGTGTTTCACCATCAGTTTGATGCTTTCTACATGAGCCTTGAGATAGTTTCGGGCATGCTCAAAGTATGTTCCCACTCCGAGATTTTGCGAGGTTTCTGTCTGCGTGAGCCAATACTGCCCCTGAATGTCGTAGCGTTCAGACTCCGTCGTTTTATAAGCCGACCCCAAAATGGATATGGATGTGGAGTCGCCAAAATGTCTCGTGATACCGAGCGAGCCGAAATAGGTGCGGAAAAGGTCTTTTTCCTTACCATCGAAGTACACTTTAAACGATTTGACATTCTCCAAAGTGCCAAACTTTGTCTCGCGGTCTTGAGGCTCAAAGTTATAGTGGTTGTCGGAGGTGTTGCCAATAAAATCGATGGTCCAGCGTTTGTTGGGGGTGAAACTTAAGTAGGTTTGATAGTCCAGAAAGCTGGGTTTGTACTCGCCGTTGGTTTCCAGCGAGTTTAAGAGATACCTTGTTGTTTTATATCTCAGTCCGTGCGACCACGCGAATTTCTTGTTAGAAAAGCCGAGAAAGGCACTTCCGCCGAGCAGTGAGGCCGTGAAGTTGGATTCAAACTTTTTGGGGCGCCGATAGGTAATATCAAGTGCAGACGACATCTTGTCGCCGTATTTGGCTTCAAAACCGCCTGTCGAAAATCCAATCTTATCTACCATGTCAGGATTGATGACAGACAATCCTTCTTGCTGACCGCTACGCACGAGAAAGGGGCGGAACACCTCCACATTGTTGATATATACCGAATTTTCGTCAAAAGCACCTCCCCGAACATTGTATTGTGAAGATAGTTCAGAGTGAGTAGACACACCGGCTTGGGTCTGGATGAGTTCCTCTACGGCGTTTCCTGTAGTCGAAGGCAGAGACTTCAATTCCTCTGTGGAAATATCCTGCGTCTGTCCCGACTGTATCTTCTGTCCCGTAACGTTCACTTCGTCTAACGCCCCTGCCGATTCGTAGAGCACTATTTGTAGCGTTTGGGTACCTTTCGGCTTTTTCAGTATGCGTGTCTTGGTTTTATAACCCAGCATGGAGAACTTCACGACAACGGAGTCGGCGGAGTGCAATGTCAATTTAAACTCTCCCTTGAGCGAGGTCACCGTAGCCTTGCCTTGTGCCAAACAAGACACACTGGCCAACTCCACCGGGTTGTTTTGCTCATCGATGACGCGCCCCCTGAGGGTGAAACTTTGGGCAGTGGCAGATATGGTGCAGGCAATGAGAATTGCCAGAAATAGAATTCTCTGTTTCATACTATAGAATAACGAAAGGGCTGTTTGATTATTGTATTGGTGGAATGGTGATTGGTGAAAGAATTCAATTTTATTCTCAATTTTTATTATCGGATAAAGCATAGAGGTGTAGGATACTGATGATTTTTCTTTACAAACACCCCCTTATGCTTGGCGTATTCAAAAATCAACTTGGAATTTGTCTGAAAATCGCAAAAATCAGGCAATTTGTAATTTGTTGATAATCAGTGTATTTTGAAACAATGCCACTTCGCCCCCTATGTCGCCATTCGTGGTTAGGTATCAAATGGCATCGCGAAAGAGCCTCAATCGCAAGGCGGTTAGGCTCGTTCCGTGTGCCGGTTACAGCTTAGTCGTGTTGCGGTTAAGGCTCTTTCACGGATGGACTGAGCACAAAGCATACAAATTGTGCGATATTTAAATACTGTGAGTTGATAAAAGGGGCAAAAACATAGCCCTTTTTGCGCTGGATGCCGAAAAAACAGATGCAGAAAAATGGTAATCTATTTTTACGATCATGGAGTTGTGATCGGGGTGGACTTGATCCGTTTTCAGGTTATCCCTTGTAAATGAATGCCAGAAATTTGTTAATCGGGCTGATAGAAAAGCGAAACCATCGATAGTTGGCAACGGGTTTGCCACCAAACCGGAGAATAAATTCTCTGAATGGGTTGTGAGGGAATGGCAGGCCGGCGTCGAGGAAATAGAAATGCGCATAATTATGGTCCCATGCCCAGTTCAGGGCGTGCCATATTGTCATCATGTTGGGATGAAGATGCGGATAACGCTTACGGCGCGAGGCAAGATACCATAAAAAAGCGTTGCCATCAGCATAAATGCAGACGCATCCTCCAATAATTTTGTCCTTGTATTGGGTGATAAATATACGTGCATGATTGCTATTGTACAACTCCAAAAAAAGCTGTTCCGGAGGGATGAGACGCTGCACCTTGAAGCGATAGAAGTTTCGGGTGAGCTTGTAAAACCTCCGCACCTCCTGCTCAGATTTGGCTTCTCGTGTAGATATGCCCATGTTGTAGACACGCTCAATGCGTTCGAGAGCTTTAGGGTTGATGCGTTCGCCGGGTGATTTGGAGTGGAGGGAATTGTGTACTTCCTGCCATGCAACGGGGAAATACGTATTTTTACGGAAAAACCTATAACCGAACATTTTTCGGGATAGTCCGCTGAACTCAATGTAAAAGCAGAGTCTACGTCGCAGTTTGCGTGTCAGGTCGTGGAGGAGCAGTCCGAATACTTCCTCATGGTTTACCTCGTCTACATATTCCCCTTCACCGTAGATTCTCCCCTGTGTATAGAGCATGGGAGGCATCCATGAACCTCGACGGCGGATAACGGCAAGGATGTGTCCGACTACTTGTCCGTTCTCGTTGGTGGCAACAGCCATGTAGGGCTTCTGCCCGGGTGTCTTCTCGATGATATGGAAGAACTCGGCACTATGAAAGAAGTTGCGACAGGTCATGTCGGGCAACTCTTCGCCAGTAGTATAAAGTCTCACACGATAGGTTTGCACAAGGCAAAGATAACAAAAAACTCTAATATTCAACCTTTTATATGTAATCTTTTTTGTAACTTTGCCCTATAACAATGAATACGGTATGAAAGATTTCAAAACCTTAGTGCAGTGTCGCCGCAGCCATCGCCGTTTTACAGACCGGGAGGTCTCGGCCGAGCATTTGCAGCTCATTCTGCGTGCAGCCCTCATGTCGCCAACATCAATGGGGCGTCGCAGTTGGCATTTCGCCATTGCTGACAACAAACGTGACATTGAGAAAATGGCTGACGCCAAGGATATGGGGTCTCAGTTTATGAAAGGTGCACCGCTTGCCATAGTGGTGATGGGAGATCCGAAGACTAACGACTGTTGGGTGGAGGACGGAAGCATAGCTGCCATATCCATGCAATATCAAGCCGAAGATCTCGGTCTGGGCAGCTGTTGGGTCCAGATACGAAATCGCGGTCTGACCGATGGACATACCGCTAATGAGGTGATACATGGCATATTGGGACTTCCCGAAAACCTGAAGGTGTTGTGCGTATTGGCCATAGGGCACCCGGCTGATGAGTTGGAGCCACAGCACGAGGATGATTTGAAATGGGAAAATGTTATTATAAAATCAGATGATTAATTACGATTTACGAAAGATAAAGGCAGTTATTTTTGATATAGACGGGGTACTTTCTGCCGAAACCATAGGTATGGATTCTGACGGAATGCCTGTTCGCACCATGAACATCAAGGATGGCTACGCCATACAGTTGGCCATGAAGATGGGGCTGCGCGTTGCTATCATGACGGGAGGCGACTCAGAAGCCATACGTGGCAGATACGCTTATCTCGGTGTGGAAGACATTTACATGAAATGTGCCGTGAAGATAGAAACCTACAACAAGTTTATAAAGAAGTATGGCCTACACGATGACGAAATCATTTTTATGGGCGATGATATTCCCGACTATGAGATTATGCAGCGTGTGGGTTGTCCTTGCTGCCCGGCAGACGCCTGTCCTGAAGTTAAAAATATTTCGGTTTACGTTTCCCAAAAACGAGGTGGTTTTGGCTGTGCCCGTGATGTTTTAGAACAGGTGATGCAGGCACAGGGCTTGTGGCTGAGTTCGGCGAAGGCGTTTGGATGGTAACGTGTCATAGGCACGGAGCGGGCATCGAGTTACGGCGTAATGAAAACGTGTATATGATTATTGGTGAGGGAATAAGGATAGATAACTTTGTGCTGTTATTTAACAGTTTGAAGGTCTTGACACCTTAACTCCCTCATGCTCAAAACAGTTTGATCAATCATGAAAAAGATAATATTAGCCAGCAATTCTCCACGCAGGAGAGAACTTCTTGCCGGGTTGGGCTATGACTTCGAAGTGAGCGTGGTGCAAGGCATAGACGAAGGCTATCCGGCCGAGTTGTCGATGGAAGAAATTCCACAGTATATTGCCAAAGAAAAGGCAGATGCCTATGAGGTGGATGAGACGGAAATTCTACTTACGGCCGATACGGTTGTGGTGCTGGATAACGAAGTGCTGGGCAAACCGAAAGATGTGGCCGATGCGAGCCGCATGCTTCACGAATTGAGTGGGCGGACGCATCATGTCATTACGGGGGTATGCCTGACAACAGCCTCTATGCAACGACAATTTTCAGTGGTTACGGAGGTAACTTTCAAACCACTTACAGATAAGGAAATAGAGTATTATATCTCGAACTATCAACCTTTCGACAAGGCCGGTGCCTATGGCATTCAGGAATGGATTGGCTATATTGGCGTGACGGGGATACGAGGTAGCTATTTTAATGTGATGGGGCTACCCGTGCAACGGATATATCAAGAGTTGCAACAGATAGAATAACAAATTGGTCGGATTTTGATTTTGCAACACCTGTACTACTTCTCAAATTTTATTTTTGCTTAATTATAAAAAGGTGAAGATGCTGGTTAGACTGTCTTTGCCGATGATAACGCATACTATAAACTGACAAAACTGACAGAGAAGGCTGACAAGTTTGTCATGTGATAGTGTCAATGATGAATTGGCACGGTTTTCGTAATATCCGTGTGTGTACGCTCATCGTAGCGCTTATTCACATACAAACGTTTAATCAAAATACAATCAATTATGAAAGTAAAACCATTAGCAGACAGAGTGTTGGTGCTTCCTGCAGAGGCTGAAGAAAAAGTAGGTGGAATCATTATTCCTGATACGGCAAAGGAAAAACCACAGCGTGGCAAAATTGTTGCCGTTGGTCAGGGTACCAAAGACGAGGAAATGATTTTGAAGGAAGGCGATGAGATTCTTTATGGCAAGTATGCCGGAACTGAATTGGAAACTGATGGCGAGAAATATCTCATGATGCGCCAAAGCGACGTGCTCGCAATAGTGGAAAAATAGAACAGCTTGGAATGGGGTTGTAAATGGTTTGACAATAAAAAGGGACGATTTATAAACTCCAAATTCAACAGTTATCTTTCCTAATTCTAAAAGAATAATTCAAATTTCAACATTCGTAATACATTATTAAATATTATGGCAAAAGTTATTAAATTCGATACAGAGGCCCGCGAACTCTTGAAGCAGGGCGTTGATCAGTTGGCAGATGCAGTGAAGGTTACACTCGGTCCTAAAGGACGCAACGTGGTTATAGAGAAAAAATTTGGTGCTCCACAGATTACCAAGGACGGTGTTACCGTTGCTAAGGAAGTGGAGTTGGAAGACAAGTTTGAGAACACCGGGGCCCAGTTGGTGAAGAGCGTAGCCAGCAAGACCGGTGATGATGCTGGTGACGGCACCACGACAGCTACCATTCTGACGCAAGCTATTGTTAACGAAGGCATGAAAAACGTTACTGCCGGTGCAAACCCAATGGATTTGAAGCGTGGTATTGACAAGGCCGTGAACAAGATAGTAGACTTTATCAAGGAGGGCGCAGAAGTTGTAGGCGACAATTATGATAAGATTGAACAGGTGGCAACAGTATCTGCCAATAACGACCCGGAGATTGGTAAGTTGCTTGCCGATGCCATGCGCAAGGTTTCCAAGGACGGTGTGATTACCATCGAAGAGAGCAAGACACGCGACACTAATATAGGCGTTGTAGAAGGCA
Source organism: uncultured Bacteroidales bacterium (assembly GCA_937995875.1). Taxonomy (GTDB): domain Bacteria; phylum Bacteroidota; class Bacteroidia; order Bacteroidales; family Bacteroidaceae; genus Prevotella. The sequence goes on from CALKIW010000143.1 coordinate 34,704, forward strand.
TGCAGTTTGATCGCGGTTATTTGTCGGGCTATTTTGTAACCGATACCGATAAGATGGAGTGTGTGATGGAAAATCCATACATCCTCATCTATGACAAGAAGATCAGCAACTTGAAGGAATTTCTGCCGGTGCTGCAGCCTGCTGCTGAGAGCGGTCGCCCATTGTTGGTAATTGCTGAGGATGTAGATTCTGAGGCGCTGACCACATTGGTAGTAAACCGTCTGCGTGGAGGGTTGAAGATTTGTGCCGTGAAAGCTCCGGGATTCGGTGATCGTCGCAAGGCCATGTTGGAAGATATTGCCATTCTTACCGGTGGTGTCGTGATCAGCGAGGAGAAGGGCTTGAAGCTCGAACAGACCACATTGGAGATGCTCGGAACAGCCAAGAAGGTAACCATATCGAAGGACAACACTACCATTGTGGACGGTGCAGGCTCCAATGAGAACATCAAGGCTCGTGTAGCACAGATTAAGAATGAGATAGAAAACAGCACAAGCTCATACGACAAGGAGAAGTTGCAGGAGCGTCTGGCTAAGTTGGCCGGTGGCGTTGCAGTGCTCTATGTTGGTGCCAATTCAGAGGTTGAGATGAAGGAGAAGAAGGATCGCGTTGATGATGCGCTCTGCGCTACACGCGCAGCCATTGAGGAGGGCGTTGTTGTTGGTGGTGGTACTACCTACATCCGTGCACAGAAAGTGCTTGCCGACCTCAAGGGAGTGAATGCTGATGAGCAGACTGGTATCAACATTGTGTGCCGCGCCATCGAGGAGCCGCTTCGCCAGATAGTTTCGAATGCCGGTGGTGAGGGTGCCGTTGTTGTGAATAACGTTCGCGAAGGCAAGGGAGACTATGGCTACAATGCCCGTACCGAACAGTACGAAGACCTGCGTGCGGCCGGTGTTATTGACCCCGCCAAGGTGGCTCGTGTAGCGTTGGAAAATGCCGCTTCTATCGCGGGTATGTTCCTCACAACTGAGTGTATCATAGCAGACAAGCCCGAAGAGAATGCTCCGGTTATGCCGACTCCTCAACCGGGCATGATGTAAGCGTAGTCACGGCTATATCTTAGGTTTTGAAAAATAATCTGTTATAGCTGATAAAACTATATTAGTTAGTAAAGACGCATCCCGAAACGGATGCGTCTTTTTTATAATCTGCCCAACACTACCATCCCATAATTTATGCAGTTGCGTAACATAGCCATTAGTGGGAGGTTTATGGTCACAAGCAAAAAATCCTCATTGAAAGATGGATTTAGGAGAATGCTTTTGGCAATTCTTCTGTTTTTCAGTGGTTAGCTTGCTATTCTTTTTGTGTTCTATAGTGAAAACATTATCTTTGCATACATGATTTATAAGTTCCTAAATATGAAAAACCTCTTTTTATTATTGAGCATGACGATATTGCCATACACTGTTCGTGCACAGAATATACAGCCAGCGTATCAGATACTTGGCAAGGACACCACCTGTCAGATATTCCTTTATTCTCCGGGAGAACGCGAAGGACTGCATTTGGCTTATTTAACCGACAATGCAGTGTGGCAGAATGTGGGGCAACTTTGTGGCTCGGATTATGCTCAATGGGGAGCCGAAAAGAGAATGTTTAGTCCCTACATAAGTCATGCTAACGACGGAACATGGCGGTTAATCTTTGGTGTAAATGATTATTCCCCATGCTTTGCAGCAGCCTATAGTGAGGATTTGGTGACATGGAGACCGCAAGACTATCCGCGATTGTCACAAAAAGGCGTTTTTAATCCTATCATGTTTCAGATGGATGACGGCACCTTTGACATTTATTATAAAGGGAAAGATGGAGCCAAACACTACGTTCAGGCAAGTCCGGATTTCAGAATGTTTAAGGAAACGCCGGGACCAAGCACTATCGATGATATTGCATGGATGCGTGATACGGCTTTTGTTGGAGGAAGAACACATGAGGGCAATCTGTTTGATGTGCCCAAAGTGCATTTGGACTATATACGCCAATACTTTCAGGCTGTTGCCCATGAATCAGAACTGAGCAAGGAGTCGATGCGCGATGATGCCACACGTTTTGCAACTATCGGTAATCATGTGAAAGCTACATTATTGGTGAATGCCGGCAAAACAAAAGCAATCAGCGATAAATTGATAGGTGCTTTTTTTGAAGATATAAACCATGCTGCCGATGGCGGGCTGTATGCGGAACTGGTGCAAAACAGAGATTTTGAATATTCCGCTGCTGATCGTCAGGGATGGGATGCTGCGACGGCGTGGCAGTCTAATAAACCTATTGTAATTAAAAAGGATATACCGTTGAGCAAGAACAATCCCAACTACGCAGTACTGGCATCTCGCGACACACTCTATAACAATGGGTGGGATGGTATAACGGTTGCTCCGGATATGGAGTTCGATTTTTCTGTTTATCTGCGTAACGAGGACGCAGAGAAAAACCAAGTACTGGTTGCGTTGGTTGGAGATGAAGGAATCGTTGCGAAAACTAAGATAAAGACAGAGGGGCAGGGCTGGAATAGATATACGGCAAAGCTTATTGTTGATCGGAAGGCGCTGAAAGGGAAAGTAAGAATAGCTCTGACACCGTTGAAGTCGGGTAGTGTGGATGTTGATATGGTAAGTCTTTTTCCACAAGAAACCTATAAAGGACATGGGCTACGCAAAGATCTTGCAGAGGCCATTGCCGCGCTGAATCCTAAGTTTATACGTTTTCCGGGTGGGTGCTTGTCACACGGACAGGGCTTGTCCAATATCTATCATTGGAACGAAACGATTGGACCTTGGCAGGATCGCACACCAGCCAAGAATATTTGGGGGTATCATCAAACTCGAGGATTGGGCTTCTTTGAGTATTTCCAATTTTGCGAAGATATTGGGGCAGAGCCTTTGCCGGTGCTTGCTGCCGGTGTTCCATGCCAAAATTCACGTCCTAATGAAGACGGCTATGGTGGTCAGCAAGGTGGAATCCCAATGGAGGAGATGCCGGCCTATTGTCAGGAAATCCTCAATTTGATAGAGTGGGCCAATGGCGACCCGGCAACATCTAATTGGGCAAAAATGCGTGCTGAAGCCGGACATCCTGCTCCTTTCAACCTTAAATATATAGGCATTGGCAACGAAGATCTCATTTCTACAGTCTTTGAGGAGCGTTATCAAATGATATGTAAGACCATTAAGGCTAAGTATCCGAATATGATAATATGTGGTACAGCAGGTCCCTTTCACGAACCTTCGGCAGACTATACAGAGGGGTGGAAATTCGCTAAAGCCAACCAAAACATAATAGATATGGTGGACGAGCACTACTATGAATCTCCCGGATGGTTTATGCATCATCAGGACTATTACGACAATTATGATCGAACAGCTCCCAAAGTGTATCTTGGAGAGTGGGCTTCCCGTTCGAATACGCACGAAAATGCACTTGTGGAGGCTATGTATCTTTGTGGATTAGAACGTAACGGCGATGTTGTTTCCATGTCCAGCTATGCGCCTTTACTTTGTCGTGAAGGGTACGCCAACTGGAATCCAGATATGATATATTTCAATGGTGATAGCATCACCACGCTTACTCCAAGCTACCATACTCAACGGCTGTGGGGGACATATTGTGGAGATCAGTATGTAGAGTCGTCTATTGATATTCAGGACAATCTCAGATACCGAGTGGCTGCCAGTGTTATAAGAGACTCTAAAAAGGGGAAAACATATCTAAAACTTGTCAACGCATTACCATCTCGGCTTACCCTAACAGTTAAAGGGCTTGAACTTTTGCCGGGAGCAACTTATGAGGAATTCTCCGGACAAGTCTATGATAAAAATGTCAATATAGTTAAGGGAACAATAAATGATACAGACATTACATTGTCTCCATATACGGTGAGAATAATAGAGTTATAATTTAACACAAAGGGGTGATATACCATATAATATACTAATGTTTATGATTTTACTTGCTTTAAATCAATAAAAGTGGAAAGATTACAAAATTTATGGCAAATAATTTGGAATTGTGAAGTTTTTTTCTTTACTTTGCATATAATTAACAAATAGGAAAATAAAATATTATAGGTAAGATTTTAAAAAAAAACTATGAAAAAAATGTTTAGTTTACTTGCTGCAAGTTTGTTTGCTGTATCAATGACAGCACAAACTGTCACGGAAAGTAAAACATTCGACAATGTATACATTGGTATTAATGGTGGTGTTGCAACTAAGACTACAGGTCATGCCTGGCTAAAGGATCTCAACCCTAACGCCGGTTTGCGTATTGGTCGTTATTTTACTCCTGTATTTGGTCTTGCAGTTGAGAGCAATGTTTATTTTTCAAACAAACCTTGGAAAAGTGTAGGTACGACTGCTCGCGCTATTAATACCAGCCTGCTTGGAACGGTTAATCTCAGCAACTGGTTTGGTGGCTATAAAGGCGAGCCCCGCGCATTTGAAGTAAGTGCAGTGTACGGTCTTGGCTGGGGACATGTTTTTGGTCGTAGCGGTAAGTTTGTTAACGCTAATTTTAAAGATGCCAATCCGAGTTTTGCTACAGCTGCAACCGGCCAAAATATAGTAAGGACTAACAGTTTGACTTCTAAGGCCGGTCTTGATTTCGCTTTCAACTTGGGCGAGGACAAAGCATGGCAGTTCTATGTTGAGCCTGCTGTAATTTGGGGACTCAACGGTTTTGGATATGAGGGTGTTCAATACAATATTAACAAGTCTTTTGTTCAGTTGAACGCAGGCTTTATTTACAAGTTTGTGAATTCTAATGGCAGTCACAACTTTACAACTGCTACTCTGCGTGACCAGAACGAAATAGACGCATTGAATGCAACCATTAACGACCTTCGCAACGAGTTGGCTAAGAAGCCTAAGGAAGTTGTTAAGGAGGTAGTTAAGGAAGTTCAGGCTCCTGCTACTAAGCCGGTTAAGGTTGAGAATCTGTTCTTTGTAACCTTTGCACAGGGTAAGTCTGCTCTTACACGCGATGCAAAGAGAATCCTCGACAACATCAAGGCAGGTCAGCACGTACAGATTGTTGGTACAGCTTCACCTGAGGGATCTAAGGAATTCAACGACAGATTGTCACAGTCTCGTGCAGATGCAGTTGCTGATTACCTGAAGGGTAACGGTGTAATTGTAGAAGAGGCTACAGGTAAGGGTGTGCAAGGCACGACTTCAAACCGTCTGGCTGTAGTTTATGTTCAGTAAGCAAACAACCAACATATAAATCAAATCCCGGTGTTCATACGAGCACCGGGATTTTTTTGCTATTTATTATTGAAACTTGTTCCGAAAACTTTAAAAATTATTATTGGAAAAAATATGGTGGAGGATGAGATTAGTAGACCAGTCGCAGGTTGATGAGTGAGCTTTACATACCTTTGGATGACATTACCGTGAGCAAGCGAAACAGGATTGCGACAATTAACAGCTATTGATGTTAAACCACTCGACATAATAGTATAATTAGAGGTAAATATGACTTAATATTCCTAATGTTTGCGATAACAGTAAATTTGTAAACTTGGCATTACATTTTTTCGAATTAAAGCTTTGAATATATAATTTAAAACAGTATCTTTGCAATACTAATAAATATGTATAAATAATAACTACCAATCGAAAGCTATGACTGAAAAAAGGGTTTATCTTTTTGGAAATGGTAAGGCCGAGGGTAAGGCAGATATGAAAAATCTGCTTGGTGGCAAAGGTGCTAACTTGGCGGAAATGAACCTCATAGGGGTTCCGGTGCCTCCGGGCTTTACTATCACAACAGATGTGTGTAATGAATATTTTGAAAAGGGCAAGGAAAAAGTTGTTGCTCTGTTGAAAGATAGTGTTGTTAATGGTGTGAAGCATACAGAAGAGCTTATGGGCTTGAAATTTGGTGATGCTGAGAATCCATTATTATTGAGTGTTCGTTCCGGTGCTCGTGCATCTATGCCGGGCATGATGGATACTATCTTGAACCTCGGTCTAAATGATAAAGTTGTACAAGGACTGGCTAAGAAAACGGATAACGAACGTTTTGCATACGACAGCTATCGTCGATTCGTACAGATGTACGGCGATGTGGTGATGGGCATGAAGCCAGTGAACAAGGAAGATATAGATCCGTTTGAAGCTATTATCCAAGAGATGAAGGCTGTTCGTGGCATTCAGTTGGATAATGAGATGACAGTAGACGAATTGAAGCAGCTGGTAGTGCTATTCAAAGAAGCTATCAAGAAGCAGACAGGTAAAGACTTTCCGGACGATCCGATGGAACAACTTTGGGGAGCCATCTGTGCCGTATTTGATAGCTGGATGAATGAGCGTGCCATTCTCTATCGAAAGATGGAAGGAATACCTCAGGAATGGGGTACAGCCGTAACCATTATGGCTATGGTCTTTGGCAATATGGGTAACTCGTCGGCAACGGGAGTGTGCTTCAGCCGTGATGCAGCTACAGGCGAAAATTTGTTTAATGGCGAATATCTTGTAAATGCACAGGGTGAAGACGTTGTTGCCGGTACTCGCACTCCACAGCAGATTACCAAAGTAGGTTCCATGCGATGGGCTAAGTTGCAGAACATTGAAGAGAGTGTTCGAATAGAGAAATATCCGTCTATGGAAGAGACTATGCCTGAAATCTTTAAGCAGCTTAATGAGATACAGGCCAAGCTTGAAAACCACTATCATGATATGCAGGATATGGAGTTTACTGTTCAAGACGGCAAACTTTGGTTTTTGCAGACGCGTAACGGAAAGCGCACGGGTACAGCTATGGTAAAGATAGCCATGGACTTGATGCACGAGGGACAGATAGACGACAAAACTGCATTGCAGCGTTGCGACCCTAATAAGCTCGATGAGTTGCTGCACCCTGTTTTCGACAAAGAGGCTTTGGCTAAGGGTCGTGTGCTGACTCGCGGTCTCCCGGCTTCTCCCGGCGCAGCTTGTGGACAAATTGTATTTTTTGCCGATGATGCAGAAGCATGGCATGCTGATGGCAAGAGCGTGGTAATGGTTCGTATAGAAACGTCTCCTGAAGACCTTGCCGGTATGAGCGCAGCAGAAGGGATTTTAACTGCCAGAGGTGGTATGACCTCTCATGCTGCGGTTGTGGCTCGCGGTATGGGCAAGTGCTGTGTCAGTGGTGCAGGAGCTATCAATATTGACTATAAGGCTCGCACAGTAGAAATAGACGGAACAGTGTTGAAGGAAGGTGACTATATTTCCTTGAACGGCTCTACTGGTGAAGTGTATTTTGGTGAAGTAAAAACTCGCCCGGCAGAGGTGACTGGCGAGTTTGCTGAGTTGATGTCACTATGTGAAAAATACACCAAACTGGTTGTTCGTACCAATGCAGACACGCCACGTGATGCAGAGGTTGCAAGAGCATTTGGTGCTGTGGGCATTGGCTTGTGTCGTACGGAACACATGTTCTTTGAGAATGAGAAGATTAAGTCGATGCGCGAGATGATATTGGCTGATACCAGAGAAGAGCGAGAGAAAGCGCTTGAAAAGCTCCTGCCTTATCAGAAACAAGATTTCTACGGCATCTTGAAATGTATGGATGGTATGCCTGTGAATATTCGCTTGCTCGACCCACCTTTGCATGAATTTATACCTCATGACCTTGCCGGTCAGGAAGCTATGGCTAAGGAAATGGGTGTGAGTGTTAGAAAAATCCAACAACGTGTGCAGGCTCTGAGTGAGAGCAATCCAATGTTGGGGCTTCGTGGCTGCCGTTTGGGCAACACATTCCCGGAAATCACAGCCATGCAGACGCGTGCTATTCTTGGCGCAGCTGTTCAGCTCAAGAAAGAGGGCTATGATCCTCGACCGGAAATTATGGTACCTTTGGTAGGTATGGTCAATGAGTTGGACGCACAGGAAAAGGTAATTCGTGAGACAGCAGAGTCACTCTTTGCAGAAGAAAAAGTTGAGATTCCGTTCAAGGTAGGTACCATGATAGAGATTCCCCGCGCAGCTTTGACGGCAGACAAAATTGCTGAAAAGGCAGAATACTTCAGCTTTGGTACGAATGATTTGACCCAAATGACCTTTGGTTACAGTCGCGATGATATAGCGAGCTTCCTGCCATCATATCTGGAAAAGAAAATTCTTGATGTAGACCCGTTCCAAGTACTTGACCCTGATGGAGTTGGTCAGTTAGTACAGATGGCAGTAGATAAGGGTCGCTCCGTTCGTAAGGATTTGAAGTGTGGAATTTGTGGAGAGCATGGTGGAGAGCCGTCATCGGTTAAGTTCTGTCACCGTGCAGGACTCAACTACGTGAGCTGTTCTCCGTTCCGAGTTCCTATTGCGCGTCTTGCTGC
>CALKIW010000144.1 GCA_937995875.1 uncultured Bacteroidales bacterium
ATTGGATATGGAGAAAGTGAAGATAATTCTTGATGCGGATGTCCTAATCCACTTCATATAAAAAAGCGAAAGAGCTAAGTGATAATATCACTCAACTCTTTCGCCCTTTTATTTGTTTTATACTATTTATCAGTGGTAAAAATACCCAAATATTCAAAAGCCTTCCATAAGTTACTATACGAATCTCCATACATTCCAAATTGCTGTGCTCTCAAGTAGGCATTCTCTATTTTCCCATCCTTACACATGTCTTCCACCCATTTGGGGGATGAAAGAAACGATTCTGTCTTGTCGAACTTTGGTATATACTTTATCAACTCGTTTATTACGGCTTTCGATGTTCCATAGTATTTATTGGTGTTGATAAAGTGTATCAAGAACCAAAATTCTACAGAGGGCATACTGTCACATAATATGACACGTTTGTTCTTGTCGTATTTCCGCTTCAAATCTTGAAGTCTTTTTGACTCTGTAGCATTCCATGATGATACATCTGCATCAAACACAACAATTGCTAACCCTTCATTGTCAAGCACCTGTTTTATAAGCTTCTCCAATGTGGAAATATTCTCATTTCCAAAATACCTTGGTCGAATCTTGATTTTTAAATTGTACAGAGACTGTAAATGAGAAAAATAGTATTTCTCGGTAATACCAGCTCCGATGATTACGGCTCTCTCTGGCTTTTTGTTGATGATTGCTGTTCTTCTTGCCATATGCCTTTAATCATGAATGTTTGGTAATGCTCCGAAAACTCCGTTTCTGTATGATTTCTGGAATGAAGAAATTTTTGACAGTCCTTTAAAGTCTGTCAATGAATATAGCGTCGTGTGTCCATCTTTTTCTTTTTCCGTAAACCATACAGAATCCTTTCTGATAAGATCATCCACAGTATTCAACAACGGATCGTAATGTGAGGTTACTATCAGTTGGCTTCTGCTTTTCTCTTTCAGGAACTTTTCTATGATGAATTCCACCAGTTCGGGATGCAATGAGGATTCTATTTCATCTATGGGTAAGATGCCGTTCGTTTTTATCGCCTCATAGATAGCTGCCTCTATGCCAAAAGTTCGTTTGGTTCCTTCACTTTGGAGCGAGTTGGGCAACCTGTAATTTTCTTCCCCACGTTTGTTTTTAACTGTGTGTTGAAAATCAGTACGTAATCTTTCAAGGGCATTGTCTGCCAGCATTTTCTCCTTTGCCTTTTCTGGAATATCTTTATCTTCCATTATAGTGGCTTTGACAATGTCAGGAATAGGCACTTTTTCCCTTTCGGTATATACATCGGTGATGTTATAGTCTGCCTTATGTACAAAATCAAGGATGTATGCCTTCAATTCTGCATTCTTTTCCATTTGTTTTCCTGCATACTCAAACATTCTTGTGCCTGGTTCTATGATTGGCATCATATTATTTTTCATCCAGTCACGCACTTCGTCTATGTATGCTAACGAACAGTTTACTTGGTTTCTTGCCGCAAAAAAGGACATGTTGGATAAACATTTTACATTTAGCTGCTCCACTATTGTTGCGTTCGCCTTAACCAGACTCGCATTCAACTTAATGAGTGATGCTGTGCCGTCCAACTCCCTGCTGAACACAAGTGAGGGTTGAACAGAATTGTATACATACAAGTCCTCCTTTATTACTTGTTTGTCGTCCAAGACGAGGGCATACCAATACCTTTTGTCGCCAACAAAGAATTTAATGTTGAATTCAGATGGTTCATTCGGAGTTTCCGTGTCCAATAAGAAAGGTATCACGCCTGTCTCTTCGTCAATATCTGATTTCTTGTCGAACCAAAAGTCGCGTAAAAAATCCATTGCTTTCAACAGGTTTGATTTTCCACTGGCGTTTGCTCCATAAATAAGGGCGAAACGTAATAAGCGCACTTTTGGGGTGACGTTTACTACTTGACACTCTTCAAACGTAGTGTCTTTGGTGGCCTCGAAACTAAGAACCACCTCGTCTCTAAATGATAGGTAATTCTTTATTCTAATCTCCTGTATCATGAAAGTTTCATTTTACTTGTTTCTATATCGTTTTAGTTATATGCAGGGTTAATACAAGCCGAATTAGGGCTTTTACCCAGTTACTTTGTTATGTAGGGTTACTCTTTTTATGTGCAAAGTTACAGAAAATCTACCAATTTCTCAAATAAAACAACCTTAATATTAGACCCTATTCTTGAGATTGGTGTGCTTTATGCCAAATTGACATATAGATGACATATCTGTCACGTGTCTGACACTCTCTTATGGAGTCCAACATTATTAGCCTTATTTCATTAAAGGAAGCAATATTTTATCCGTATATAATACGGATAATGGATAAAAATATGCCGAATTTGAAAATAGAGTAAGAAAATAGCACTGTTTTATTTATGCTTTGGCACACCAATTGCTTTTTTATCCGTTGGTGTTTCGGCTGTCGTAGCCGATAGTCTGCAAAGACACGCGACAAGGCCCTTATAGACTTCTCGCCTTAAAGAGAATAAGAGATAATAAACATGTTTAACAAACAAAAACACTCATATGGCAAATTTTTCCAAAGAAAGGCTTGACCAAATTTGGGATAAAGGCAGTGTCATAAGAGGAAAGAATCCAGATTTGTACAGAAAAGATAAGTTCGGAAACGAAATGTACAAACCCTCTTATGGACTAAATAGTGAAAAGGGTTGGAATGTAGACCATTCCAAACCCCAAGCACTTGGTGGCACTGACCATTTGAACAATTTGCAGCCAATGAACAGTAGGGCAAATTCAGCAAAAGGAAAGAACTATCCTGGATAATTACATGAACATCTCACACCTTGTTGCAGCAAGGTTATGAGCTTCTTTTAAAAGTGGTTGTCATCTAAACACCGTGGCAACCGCTTTATTTTTATAACGGGATATTACTGTTATTATTGTTGTTTGCCTTGCTTTTATTATCCCAATACGAATTAGCATTTAGAAAGCGCCAATGTTTTGCTGGTTATAAGCCACAAATGTCTTTTATGGTATAGTCTTTTTTTGTTTATAGCCGTATCCATATTTCGTAGAACCTGCCATAGTTTTGCAAGTCCCAATGGTTTTTATTTTGTTTATCGCCGTATCTGTTTTCCGAGTGGCACAAAGTGCCACAGCTTTACATTCAGATAAAGCAGTCGAGAGTTCACTCTCGTAAGGCTTTATATGAATGTAAAGCAAGTCGAAGACTCGGAAAACGGATGCGGTGTTTTTATCGGTTTATGTCTAAAGCCCATCCTGCTACAATCCCTACAATATTCAAGGCTCATACAATAGCCTAAGCTCCGTACCCCGTCTTCGCCTTATCGAAGTAATCACCTTTCCTTTCCATCTGCAGAAGTCCAAATACTCCCTTTCTATATCCCTTTCCCCACGCTCTATCTTCTGCAATAGCCGGCTTTTACGGAACTTTCTTCTATCTCCAAGCACTTTATACGGCCCCACATTGTAAGCAAGTACTGCTAATAACAACGAATCCTTGCCGTACTTGCGGAACATTCCGCAAAAGGTTCTCAGGTCACTGCGTAGCAGCGAGTCCGCTTGCTCCAATGTCAGGTTCTTCTTGAAGTTCTCATGTGGCTGCACACAATGTCCCCATCCTATATAGGGGTAGTTGCGCTTGATGTCGTGCCAACCTTCATAGAACTTAATGCAGCGTACCGCACGTTCAAAAAGAGGGAAACGAAATATTCCCAAGTCCGACTGGCTTTGCACTGTAGTCTGTGCCTGTACCTGTACCACCAGGCACAAGCACATCATCAACGCCACCATTATCGTTTTTCTTATCCTGTTCATGTCATTACTCTTATCATCTGTTTTATCCGCACCCTTGGCTTAGTCTGCCCCAAAAGGCTTAGTAAGGCTCAATAACAAAGACTGCATTTACTTCACCTTATACCTTTGTATAGTATTTATCATTGACTTCACATCCTCTCCAACTTGCACGAAATTCTTATATAGGATGCGCTCTCGCTCATCCCTCGACTTAAATGTGTAGAACTTGGGCAATGCCACATAGCCATCTTCTTCTTTCTTGATGTCTGCCATGTTGAAATCCGTCTTGCAGTAGAACTTACTGGTCTTAAACTCCTCGCTCTCTTGTATGTTCATACTGCCACCGCGTCCTGTCTTGGTTTTCACAAAGTCACGTGCTGTCTGACCGCATATCCATCCTGTCGGCATATCCGAGATTTTCGAGGCTGGCACCAGACTGTCCATATTCTCATTGAGATTGATGCTTGTCTTGTCACGGTCGATGGTCACGCCTTTCTTCAACTGCACAACCTTACCGAAGATGTCCGAGGACAACCACTCCAAGGTTTCCTTACTTCGTGCCGAACCACTCACCACATTACCCACTGTGGTAATAATCTTCTGCATTCCTACTTTCCCGTAGTCGGCTTCCAGCTGCGGAAGCTCCTGAAAACCTAACGTCACACTTACTTTGTTGCTTCGTGCCGTGCCTATCAGTCGGTCTATCTTGTGGAAATACAAGGTAGGCAACTCATCTACGATGATGCTTGTCGGGATATTCTTGCCTTGTCCGGTGTTCACTCTCGTTACCAGTCGATTGAGAATTAGGGCGTTCAATGCTCCAATAATGCTTTCCATTTCGGGGTCATTGGCTATCAGCAGATAACTGGGGTTCTTGGGGTCACTGACTTTCAGGTCGAAGTCATCTCCATCTTTATGGAATATCCAGTAGCTTTCCTTGGTGGCGAGTCTGGAGGTGTACACACGTAGCGTACCTATCATACCTTCCAACTGTTCCATAGCTCTGTTCTTCAATGCCGTCTGGAACGGACCGAGCAATGGTGCTACCTCATTATCTGTTTCCAATACCTCAAAGATGGTCTGGTAGCTTTCATTCAAGAAGGAAAGGATATGGGGCATATCGCTGTACTTGCCCAGCCAATAGGCAGGTTCCACTTCGTTCCCCATTTTGTCGAATACCCTTCCTGTGGGTATCATACGCAGCGTATGCTTATTCTGCACCTTTTCTGCTATCAGCATGTTACCGTCCTTGTCGTATGGTTCTTTCTCCCAATTACAGAAGAAGTAGATACATGCAGCCAAAAAATTCACTGCTGATGTTTGAAAGAACTGGTCACTGCCGCCACCGCCTTCTTTCTTGCCTTTCTGCAACGACTCTAACAAGGTTTCTGCCGTTTCACTCGCTGCTGCCAAATTGTTGATATACTTCAACTGGATAGGGTTCACTCTTCTTGAATACTCCACGTCCACGAAGTTGATCATATTGAACTTCATACCCTTTGGCATCTTGCTGTCCTTGGCATTTTTGTTCTTCAGATAATGGTAATACAGCTTCGTCGCAAGTGTCGGAAACTTATAGTCATACAAGACGACCGCAAATCCTTTCTCGCTGTGCTGTCTGATGAATGGTTCGATGATGGAGAAAGTCTTACCAGAGCCTGGCGTTCCCACCACCCATGTGCCTCTAAAGGGATTGACAATGTTTACCCATCCCTTTCTAAACTTACCCTTATAATAGTAGCGCATGGGGATATTCACACTGTAGTCATTGGTCTGCAAGTCCTTGCATTGTTCAAAAGACTCATTCTCGAAATTAAAACGGTCTTTCAACAGTCCTTCCTTCAAGAACTTGCTGATGTTATCCAAAGCGATATGCACCAATACTACACCAATAATGGATGTTCCCATATATAATAAGGTGTTCAGCGAGAAAATATACACTCGCATTTCCATTGGTGTATTGAACAGCCAGACGGATAACACAATGAAGCCTACGCCACTTACCAATGGATAAAGCACTTGTTTCCGTGCATCAAACTCCAGATGCTTCTTGTTTCTCGTACCTACACAAGTTATGCACACCAACAGAAAGGTGGCAATCTTGCTATATGCCATATTTCCATCCTGGTATATCATCCACTGCTTGATACGACTATGCAAATCGCATACGATGCTTCCCATCGGACTGGGGTCTATGGCATACTCAAAGAACTCCATCAGCACGGAGATATAAATCACCGCCCTGAATATCTTGTAGAACCCTTGTAACTCCTTACTTTCTTCCATAAACCTCCCTTTCAATCATTCAGCGTAATTATCGGTCTCGCTCTATGCGCCTGTATCTTTGGCGTTTCCTGCATGGCTCCAC
>CALKIW010000145.1 GCA_937995875.1 uncultured Bacteroidales bacterium
TTTTGTGACGATAAAAAATACAAGAATAAGCTCATTATGTAAACCTTTGGAAATAAAAATTAAGAATAACTTTTTTTGTGTAAACTTTTGAGGGCTGTTACATATCACAACCATCACTCAAACCTGCCCTGTACTATGTGTAAATTTTAAATACCAATTTTCAATGTTTTTTATGAAGCTTCCAGCGCAAAAAGGACTATGTTTCAGCCTCCATAATCAATTCTCACAATGTGAAAATTGTCAGATTTGAGTCTTTTTTATCTTTCAATAATATGACCAGGCTCTAATCGTACTACGGAAAGGCCCTTGTGGCACTGCGGAAAGAGTCTTTTCGCAGTGCGGTTAAGCTTCTGTCGGTATGCCATTCATACTTAAACGCAGTTGGTAAAATGACGGTTGCAAATGTGGTCTGACGGAATTGGTTGATTATCAACGTTCTGCATTTTTCCGTTATTTTCGCAATTTACAGACAGAAATGCATTTTTTTTAGAATATTCGAAATTTAAAGGGGTGTTTGTAAAGAAAAATACGATCCATTTTTTTATTTATTTCAAAAACATTACTCAAAAAGAAATTTCGTTGTTAAAAAACAATAACAAGTCTTGCAGATAATAGCAAAAACACTTATCTTTGAATACATAAATATTAAATGATATATTATGAAGAACAGTAGAATATACGAGGCGGCTCTTGTTGCCATTGGAATAGTTATACTTGGTTTGTGTATTCGTTGGGGAATCAATGATTTTGCCAATAAAGACCGAAAGGTTACAGTAAAAGGCTTGTCAGAGAAAGTGGTTGAGGCAGACAAGGTGACTTGGCCTGTAGTCTTCAAGGAAATGGGCAACGATTTGCCGGAACTGTATGACCGCATTGCTATGAAACAACAGACGATAAAGGTCTTTTTGTTAAAAAATGGGGTAAAAGACAGCGAAATGGAGTTTAATGCTCCGAAAGTGGTTGATATGAATGCTGAGCGCTACTCGGTAAATCAGAAACCATATCGCTATAACATCACCTCTACGATTACCGTAACATCGCGCAATGTGAAGTTGGTGAGGTCGATTATAGCTCGTCAGGGAGAACTGCTGAAGCAGGGGATAGCCATTGTTGAAGGAGACTATGATTCCCAGATCGTTTACGAATATGTGTCTTTCCAGAACATGAAACCTAAGATGATGCAGGAAGCTATCGCCAATGCGGAAACAACCGCTAAACAGTTCGCTGAGAACTCCCATTCTGAACTCAACAAGATTGTAAGTGCAGATCAGGGACAATTCTCTATTGACAACAGAGACCAAAATACTCCTTATATAAAGAAGGTACGCGTAGTGACAACAGTTACTTATTCGCTAAAAAATTAAATAAATAAAAAAAATATCTTTTGTGCTTAATTCATCAGATTAATGCTTATCTTTGCACATAAATACATATAAATTTTATTTCTACACGAAAGTAGGTTGAGTTAACCTGATTGTTCAATTATAATAGTATGTTTGAAAATTTAACAGAACGTCTTGACCGTTCTTTCAAAATACTGAAGGGAGAGGGGAAGATTACAGAAATCAATGTTGCCGAAACATTGAAAGATGTGCGTCGGGCATTGCTTGATGCCGATGTTAATTTCAAGGTAGCTAAGCAGTTCACGAATACCGTAAAGGAGAAAGCACTGGGAATGAATGTGCTGACAGCGGTAAAGCCCGGACAGCTGATGGTGAAAATAGTTCATGATGAACTTGCCAAGCTGATGGGTGGAGAGGCTGCAGAGCTTCACTTGAACGGTAGACCAGCTGTTATATTGATGTCGGGTTTACAAGGGTCGGGTAAGACAACTTTTAGTGGTAAACTTGCTAATCTACTGAAAAAGAAACAGGGAAAGAATCCTTTACTCGTTGCTTGCGATGTTTACCGTCCTGCTGCCATCGAACAATTAAAGGTTGTTGGAGAGCAGATAGGTGTTGCAGTATATACAGAGGAAAGCAACAAAAACGTCAATGAAATAGCTCTTCATGCCATTCAGGAGGCTAAGGCCAAAGGCAACGATGTTGTCATCATTGACACGGCTGGACGTTTGGCGGTTGATGAAGACATGATGAATGAGATTGCCTCGCTCAAAGAGACTGTCTCGCCGGATGAAACCTTGTTTGTTGTAGACTCCATGACGGGTCAGGATGCTGTCAATACAGCTAAGGAATTCAATGATCGTCTCGACTTTGACGGTGTTATTCTGACCAAACTCGATGGTGATACGCGTGGCGGTGCGGCTCTTTCAATCCGCACAGTGGTGACGAAGCCCATCAAGTTTATTGGTACCGGCGAGAAGATGGAAGCTATAGATGTATTCCATCCTGCTCGAATGGCCGACCGTATCTTGGGTATGGGAGACGTTGTTTCGTTGGTAGAACGTGCTCAGGAACAGTTTGATGAGGAAGAAGCAAAGCGGCTGCAAAGAAAGATCCAGAAGAACAAGTTTGACTTCAACGATTTTCTAAACCAGATAGAACAAATCAAAAAGATGGGTAACCTGAAAGATTTGGCAGCCATGATACCCGGTGTGGGCAAAGCAATCAAAGATGTAGACATCGACGACAACGCCTTTGCAGGCATCGAAGCCATCATCAAGAGCATGACCCCAAAGGAGCGCACCAATCCCGAAGTGCTTAACCAAAGTCGCCGTATGCGCATTGCCAAAGGCTCCGGCACAAGCATACAGGAAGTGAATCGACTGGTGAAACAGTTTGACCAAACCCGAAAGATGATGAAGATGGTCACTGGAAACCAAATGAAATCAATGATGGCAAGAATGAAAGACATGAAGGGTGGTATGCCCGGAATGCCTGGAATGTAATACTAAGAAAGCATAAAGAATTTAAAATGGCATACGTACGGATAGACGGAAAGGCAACAGCCACCGAAATCAAACGTCAAATCGCAGAAGAAGTAAAGGACATTATTGCTGCCGGTGGTAAGCAGCCCCATTTGGCTGCAGTGCTTGTTGGTCATGATGGGGGTTCTGAAACCTACGTGAAAAACAAGGTGATTGCTTGTGAACAGTGTGGTTTCAAATCAACACTTATACGTTACGAAGATGACGTAACAGAGGAAGAACTCCTGAAATGTGTTGGTGATTTGAACAAAAACGATGATATAGACGGATTTATTGTACAGTTGCCATTACCCAAGCACATTGATGAGCAGAAAATAATTATGGCTATCGACTACAGAAAAGACGTCGACGGCTTCCATCCTATCAATGTGGGACGCATGGCCATAGGTTTACCCTGTTTCATCTCAGCAACTCCATTGGGTATTCTCACCTTGCTCCGTCATTATAATATCCAAACATCGGGTAAGAAATGTGTGGTGTTGGGACGTAGCAATATTGTGGGAAAGCCGATGGCACAGCTCATGATGCAGAAGCAGCTGGGAGATGCCACCGTAACGGTGTGCCACTCTCATTCTGCCACCTTAAAAGATGAATGTCGCAAGGCCGACATTATTATTGCAGCCATAGGAAGACCAAATTTTGTGACGGCCGATATGGTGAAAGAAGGGGCTGTGGTCATTGATGTAGGGACTACTCGTGTTCCTGATGCAACAAAAAAGAAGGGCTTTCGCCTGAATGGTGATGTCAAGTTTGACGAAGTTGCCCCCAAGTGTTCCTTTATCACTCCCGTTCCGGGAGGCGTTGGTCCAATGACCATTTGCTCGTTGATGAAAAATACACTCTCCGCAGGAAAGAAAGAATTTTACCAATAAGGTATTAGTGATAACTTGATTTTTTATAACTCTCTAATTTGAAGGCCGTTCGTAGTGATTATGAGCGGTCTTTTTTTCAATATAAATGTTTGTAAGCATCTTGATATTGGATGCTTACTGCGTTTTGATCATAAAAGGGTGTAGGCAAATATAGGATTTTAATATTCAAATAGGAATATTTAAGCACTTTAAAGCTTTCCGTGTAAACTTTTTGAGCTGCTCTTTTTCCCCAATCCCTCTGCTGTCAAGAAACTAATTCTCCTGGTTATTCAGGGCTGAGTTTTCCCTCAATTTTCTTTGTTTGGCGTTTGCTATTTTTTCTTTCACTTTTTGCAAGTGATCGTAAGCATGCTGCTTTGTACGGTTGATTTGATAGCGATAGACAAGACAAGTAATAATAAAATATACGAAAACCTGTATCCACAGTGCATGGTATTCAAATATGATATCCGATAGTTCTGCACCCATGGATGATATGCGGAGAAAACCTCTTACACCAAAAGTGGATGGTATGAGGTAGGATATTCCTTTCCAGTAGCCCGGAATATTATTTTCAGGCCAACTCAATCCTGTCATGAACAAAAAAGGTACGGAAGTAAAAACCACCAGCAGTATCACATTTTCACGATAACGCACAAGGCATGACAACATCATGCCGAAGAAAATAGACGCGAGAATATAAGGCAGCAAAAGCCCTAATATACTTGATACAGAGACAAGCGAGATGAAGCCGAACATGTGTGGTACTGCCAATGCAAGATAGGTGCCCATAACCGCATAAACCATAAAGTAACACAACGACTTTCCCAAAACGATTCGAAATATACCATTATAATGTTTGGAGATTGGCACAAGGTCCTTGTAACGATTATTCTCGCGAGCTGTCCCGGCAGCAAGCCCTATGCCAAGTAATAGGGTTTGTTGTAAAATAAGCATGAGAACTCCTGGCAATATGGCATTGCCATAGCCAACCGGCGTGTTGAAAATAGGGACTTCCTCAAAATCGAGTGGGAGTGTGCTGATTTCATTGTCACGATCGGTGTAACCGCCACCTTGTGCAATTTGTATCTGCGCATTCATTTTTGAACTCACTCCTTGTGCAGCCGTCATAATAGCTTTATAGGTAAGCATCAAACTCATATCTGTATAGACACTGACAACGGCCTGTTCTCCACGATACAGCTTAGTGTCGAAATTCGGAGGAAAATACAAAGTTCCGTGTACTTTCTGTTTCCCTGTAAGATCCTTTGCCTCGTCCAATGAATGGCAATAGTAGGCAACGTGTGTATCGGGACTGGCATCGAAATATCGAATGAACTGTCGTGATGCATGGGAATGTGAAAGGTCGACAACAGCAACCGGAACATCTCTCACCACTTCATTATTATATATCCATGAGTACAGTAATGGATATAGCAATGGTACTATAATACAGAACAACAGCACACCTTCGTCGGTGATGGTGCTTCTTATCTCCTTGACCCAGATGTAACAGGTATCGGAGAAACCTTCTTTGATTCTGTATAAAAGACTGTCTTTTTCCATTCTTATGGGATATAAACGTAGAGGAGCATGGCCCTTTTTACATTACGTATCGTAAAGATGGGTAGGCATGCAAAGATAAGGAGAGCCAAGATGTTTAGCCACGCATCGCTTAATGGGTTGCCATTGAATATAGCTATTTGATATATCATGTAAAAGTGACGCAAAGGGAAAAGCTGGCTCAAAGCTTGAATAATGCTGTCCATGGCAAAAAGGGGAAACGTGGCACCACAAGCAGAAAAACCTATCACTGACCAAAGTGAACATACCGACATGGACATTCTAAGTGAAGGCATCAGGCCAAATATGAAGACCCCAAAACCTTCGGCAGCAAGTACTGCCAAAAGTCCCAATAATAATATGGGGAGAACTCCACCCGGATGGGGGAAGTCAAGCACATAGAATATATAAAACGCAAAACCATACATCACCAAAAGGAAAAGCAACGTCTGCGGAAGAAGTTTTCCGAGTATGGCGATATTTATATTACCATCAGCCATTTTTATCCATTCGCGCGACCGGTGAAACTTCAGTTCTGTTCCAATAGAGTAGGGGGTTATTAAAAACATAAATATCATGAGCACCCCCGTTGCCATTGCCGGACAGAGGTAAACTCTGTAATCTGCCCAGGGATTACCCAACATGTGCATATCTATGGAAATGGGCTGTAGAAAAGCACGTATTTCTTCATTGGCTTTGCCAACAGCTGCCAGTTTAGTTGCTCCAACATTAGCAGATCCAAGTGCAGTAATGGTTTTCAAATCTTTGTAGAGCATAGAGCCGGATGCCAACGTGACACTGCTGTAATAAAAGGATATTTTAGGTTGGTTGTCGGTTACCAGCCCGCTCGTTGTTCCTTTTGGAATTAATAAGAAGGCATAGATTTGGTCACGCTGTATGGCTTTGCGAGCTTCGTTTACGTTAGGGTAATGTGCCACAACTTGAGTGGTTTGGAATGCGTCAAGTTGTCGAATCATGGCACGGGAAGTTGGGGTGTTGTCCTGATCTACAACACCAACAGGCATACTGACAGGTATTCCTTCGCCCATTAGAGTTGTGAAAAAGATAATAATGAGAATGGGAAATATAATCGTACAGAATCCATAGATAGGATTTACACGCATGATTCCTATCTCACGTAAAGATATCTTGAATATGTTGCTTAATATCTCTTTCATTTTTTATAAATCAAAGACATTCCCGGGCGAAGACCGTCGAACTGATCGGAAAAACGTGCCTTGACCTCAAAAGTCTTTAAATCGTACTGACCATTACTCTTGGTGGCTTTCCATACCGCATACGCCCCTTGATCCTTAATATAATAGATTTTCATCTTTACATTTTTGTTGAATGCCGGAGAGTAAGCCGTGAAAGTGTCTCCGAGCTTCATCCCTTCCAACTGGTCTTCACGAATATTGAAAGTCCCCCAAATATCGCTCAAAACGGAAATACTCATGATGGGGGATCCCATACCCACCAGCTCACCCACTTTAGGATATATTGAGCTAACCTCTCCCTCTACGGCAGATATTTGTACGGTTTCTCGTAACACTGAGTTTACAACATCTACAGCACTTTCTGCTGCTTGAGCATTTTTTCGCGCAGCTTCTTTCTCCTGTTGCCTGGCACCGCTCTTTGCAATTTCATATTGATTTTTCATCACGGAAACCTGTGCTTCTGCGGCCTTGTAAGCAGCCAGAGCCTCGTCGCGCTTTTGTGCACTCATCACGCCTTCGTCGTAAAGATTCTGTACCCTTGTATAACTTTTCCGGGCTATATCCTCTGCTGCCATGGCCTGTTGTAAAAGATGATAAGCACTTTGGATTTGTTCTTTGCGTGCTCCCGCTTCTGTGAGGTCGCTGAGAGCTTCTGATGCTCCCTTGGTAGCTTCCATTACTTTTTTCTGAGCATCTACTTCCGGTATTTCAAGAATAGCCAGTGTGTCGCCCTTGTGAACATAGTCACCTTCTTTAACGCGTAGTTCAAGAATTCTTCCGGGTAGCTTGCAACTTACCCGATATTCCGCTACTTCAACTTCTCCTTGTATAATTTCATCTGTCTTGCCAAGTGTAAAGAAACCTATGATACCAACGATAACTACGACCGTAGTAAGTCCCAAAACTGCAAGTAAAATGTTGTTATGTTGTGTTTTAGCTGACATGATATAGCTAATTTATAATTGTTATCTTATGTTTTATATCTAATTAAGAATTCCCAGTGCCTTTTCCAGGTTTACATTGCTGAGTTTCACATCTACCTCTGCATCTATTTTTTGGCTCTGTGCTTTCTGCCATGCAGTTTGTGCAGCCATTACATCGGTAGTTTCCATAACTCCTTCACGAAATCCTACCTGTGCGCATCGAAGGTTTTCCTCAGCACTAATGATGTTTTTTTCTGCCATAGCCAGTCGTTTCTGAGCTTCAGAAACTTTATAGCGGCTTTGAGCTATCTGAAGATTGATTTTTTCCTGAGCTTCCGAGAGTTGCATTCTGGCGATGTTTGATGCAGATTTTGCTGCACGAATCTTGTAGGAGCTTTCAAACCAATTCCATATGGGGACCTGAACAAGTACTCCAACATTCCATACGCCTGAGAATTTCTTCTGAAATCCATTGAACATGTTGGGATTGGTAACCATATATCCACCTGTTAATGCAACATGGGGAAGATAGGCCGAACGTACCAGCTTTGTATTTTCCTTACTGAGTTCCACCGTATTCTGCAGCAATCGAATCTCTGGTCTGGACGATAGGGTGGAGTCGGGGATGTAGGTATTGGCTTGTATGGCTGAAGCATTAAGGTTTTCGCTCTCTTCATCGAGCAGCACAATCTCTTCATCCATAGGGAGACCGCATAATTGACAAAGAAGCATCTTTGCCAGTGACAACCCGTCGTCTACCTGAGTGATTTGCATATCAGCTTCGTTCACCTTGACATCGACTTTTAAGCCGTCAGCACGCGTGGCCACACCCTCTTTAATCATTTTATGAACATCGTCATTCAATTTTTTCACCAAGTCACGATAGCTGATAGCTAACTTTTGTTTCTGTCTAAGTGATACAACTGTCCAATAAGCCTGATCGATATCGTAGAGGGTAGCCTGTGTTTTGAGACTGAGGTCATCATCAGCCATTTGCTCGGAAATATCAGCCATACGGTTGGCTGCCATGATGGCACCACCCATATATATAGGCTGGCGCAACATTATGGATCCAGCAAAAATATTTCTGGTATCAGTACGAAATGCGTCTACGATTTTTTCACCAATGGAATTTCCTACTGCGCCAATATGTTGAGCAATAGGTCCGTTACCTATCTTTTGCATCAGTGCACCCAGTTGTTGCGCCTGCTGTGCTGATATAATACCTTGTTGCACGAGTTCGGTAATCTGAGAAGAAATGCCTGAAAGGGCAGACCCAAGATGTTGCATACCTGTGGCCCCCAAATTGCTTATCGTGCTTTTTTGCGTATTGTTTAAAACACTGGTTTCCCGGCTCATGTACTGATAGCCTCCCAACACATCTACTTTGGGTAGATAATTGGTGCGCATTGCCTTTTTAGCATTTTTTGCAACATCTTGCTGTAAGCGAGAGATGTTGATTTGCTTATTGTTATGCAAAGCTAAGGCTCGACAGCTGTCAAGAGACAGCACACGCTGGGCATGAGTTGCCGTGAGGCTGGTAAACAATAAAATGATAAGAGGTACCTTTCTCATATAATTATGCTTAACTTATTCTAATACAAAACTTTTGCTACCAATCATATTGCCATCTACGAAAATGCTGACACGATACGTGCCGGCCTGCAGGGCTTGGTTAATATTGCAGAAGAGAGAAATGGGAGTTTCCTGACCTCCATATTCTATGGAACGTTTCATCGAACAGGTAAGAACTTTGTTTTCGTAGGGAAACGTTCCGGCTCCACCCAAGAGAGTACCTGTAGGAGTGTTGATTTGAACGTACACAGTTTTCATTCCGCTTTGAGCTGTAACATTTTTGGCTAAAGAAAAATTCACCTGTAGCCCTTTCATTTTTTTAATCTTTTTCGTAGTTCTATTTCGCTTGTCCAGACCTACCATATTGATTCCTATAGCATCAAGTTGTGCCGCAATAGCCACTTTCTCGGAAAGGCTTTCTTTCTCTGTACTAAGCCCTTCAATTTGCCTGCTGGCCTGTTCGTACTCTCCTTTGATTCGTGTATTTTCTGCCGTGAGATTTTGGTTTAAACGATTCAGAGAGTCTATCTCAATAACATAACTGCGGAGAACTGCCCTTACAGTTGCCAATTCTTTTTTCAATCGAGCAATCTCACGTGCATCTGTACTCTTGGTCTCTTGAAGTTCTTTGAGTAAGCGTTGTGTTTTTTCCTGTTCTTGTGTGAGTTGAGCAACGATCGAATCATTGTTGATTTGGGTTTTCATCTCACTGTATTGCTGAGCAAACTGTTGATATTCGTTTTCCATTTCCTTCTTGTCCAACTCTGCAAGTTGAATCATCTCTTCTTTTTCTTGCTTTTGTTTGTCAAGACTTATATACAACCATGCAATACCACCTACAAGTAGAAGGATAATGAGTATTAAAGGGATGAAAATTTTCTTATTCATAATATAAAGTAGTGCTTAACTAAGCTTGTCAGACTCAAGATTATTACTTAAAATTATATTCTTTTATTTGGTAATAATAAAATACTTTATTGCAAAGTTAATCTATTCCTATTAAATAGCAAAAATTTTTTTATATATCCTTATCTATATATATCATTTTTAAATATAAATGTAGATAATTAGAGCTACATTCACCATCTTTCAATCATTAATATCATTATATAACACTTTTAGATAAAGAGAGGAAATTGCAGCTCAGTAGAAAAAGTATGGCAGTTCGTTTTGTTATTGAGCTTAACTCATTGGTACATAAATGGTCATATATTCATTTTGGGAGATGATGACCATGTACAGTGTAGGGATGAAAGCGGCGTGTGTCCTTTTCAAGATAGAGAGAATTTCATGCACTTTCGCGTTTTCCTTGAAAAAGCCTGTCTATTCCGAATGCAGGTTCTAAAAATAGAAACAGTAAATTATATGAACAAAAAGCCCTCTCAAATTTGCGTATTTAAAAATAAGTTTGGCTTCGTTCGATATACGCAAAAATTGAGATGGTTTGTAAATAATTGACTATCAGCGCTTTTGGAAAAGCGGACTATATTCTTCTATTTTTCCGCCTGCGATTGAGTATCTAACGGCATGGTGAGAAGGCTCTAACTGCAGTGTGGTTGAGGCTTTTCCGCGCAGCCGATAAGGCCTAACCATGCTGTGAGAAACCCCCAATTGTAGCAGCCTTGTAATTTTTGGGATTACACGGCCCGATTTTGACGAAAAAACATAGCCCTTTTTGCGCTGGATGGATCAAAAATTATGCTCAAAAAACGGTAATAATATTTTATAAAGTGAAGAATGAAGAATGAAGGGTGAAGAATAAAAATTAAAATGAAGAATGAGGAGTGAAGAACGAAGAATATAAATTAAAGTGAAGAGTGAAGAATATAACTAAAAATGAAGAATGAGGAGTGAAGAACGAAGAATATAAGGTTCATCCGACTTTTCGAGTGATACGACAGTCATGTAGTGCATATAGCCTTAG
>CALKIW010000146.1 GCA_937995875.1 uncultured Bacteroidales bacterium
TACCTGAGCGCTTTTTTTTGGCGTTTCCGTGTAAACTTTTTGAGGGGCAGCAATAAATTAAAGTGAAAAGTGAGGAGTGAAGGACGAAGAATATAAATTAAAGTGTAGAGTGAGGAATAAAGAGTGAAGAATGAGCTGGAAGCGTCTGAGAGCAGTAGGAGTTTACACGCATGAACTTTTATTTCTGCATCATATTTTCCTATTAGCAATCTTGTTTTGTAGTTACATGGTTACCACAATCATAGGTGTGTATTTTTTTTCCCAAAGTAAATGCCTGTGGAGTACAGCTCTCCTCCCATTCAATATCAACTGAGCCGATAAACTATTAATTGGATGGTAGGATTAGATACAAAAATAGGAGCGTTCATGAACGCTCCTATTGTATTATAAGTATATTGAAAGAAGTCTGTTTAATATGCGCTTTTGAACTCTTCGAGGAAACGAGTGTCGTTTTCGGAGAAAAGCCGCAAATCATTGACACGATATTTCAGGTTGGTGATACGTTCCACACCCATACCGAAGGCATAGCCGGTATAAACGCTGGAGTCGATGCCGCAGGCTTCGAGGTCGTGCGGATCTACCATACCGCATCCCAGAATTTCCACCCATCCGGTGTGTTTGCAGAAGCCACAGCCCTCTCCTCCACAGATGTTGCAGGAAATGTCCATCTCGGCACTTGGCTCCGTAAAGGGGAAATAGGATGGACGTAAACGAATTTTGGTGTCGGCACCAAACATTTCTCGGGCAAAAGACAACAGCACTTGTTTCAGGTCTGTGAAGCTAACGCCCTTGTCTACATACAAGCCTTCAACCTGATGGAAAAAGCAGTGGGCGCGTGCAGAGATGGCTTCATTGCGGTAAACGCGGCCCGGGCAAAGCATGCGGATTGGCGGTTTGTGGGTCTCCATGTAGTGAGCTTCGTCGCCGGAAGTGTGAGAACGCAGAATGACGTTCTTGGTCACATCGTCCGGATTCTGCGAGATGAAGAAGGTGTCTTGCATATCGCGTGCAGGGTGGTCGGCGGCAAAGTTGAGCATGGTAAACACATGGTTGTCGTCGTCAATCTCCGGCCCCTGATACAGAGTGAAGCCCATGCGCTGGAATATATCGACAATTTCGTTCTTTACGATAGTCAGCGGATGACGCGTGCCTAATGGAATAGGGTAGGACGTGCGTGTGAGATCGATGTTCTCGTTGTCTGTCTCTACAGTGGCTACTTGGTCGCGCAGCTCGTTGATCTTGTTGATGGCAGCTTGCTTAAGCTCGTTAATCTTGATGCCTACGGTTTTTTTCTGGTCGGCAGCAACACTACGGAAATCGGCCATGATGGCATTGATTTCACCCTTCTTGCTCAAATATTTCAATCTGAGCTGCTCAATGTCTTCTGCATTCTTGGCCGACATTTCGGCCACTTCCTTGAGAAGTTCGTCTATTTTGTCTAATATCATAATTTAAACTTCCTGATCTTTAAATGCAAAGTTACTAAGTTTTATTGAAAAAAGTAAACTAATATGGAAAATAATGTGTAATTTTGCGTAAGCTATATGAATGATATGATATGAGAAAAGAATTTGCTCTCGTCTTCTTGTTGATGCTGGTTTCTGCAATGTTGATACCCTATGGATGTACCGACAAGAAACCGGAGCCGACAGATACTACACAGGTGGACTCTGTCTTTGTAGACACTACAGCTCAGGATTCTACTGAAAATGTGATAGCAGAAACCCCAATGCCCAAGGCGGCCGATGAGCTTTTTGATGACTTCATCTTTAATTTTGCAGCCAATCGCAAACTTCAGCAGAGCCGCATTGTATTTCCCTTGCCCGTCTATCGCGATGGAAAACTGGAAAAGAAAATGAATAAACAGCAATGGCAGATGGAGCATTTTTTTATGCGACAGGGCTATTATACGCTTATCTTGGATAACCAAAAACAGAAAGATAGGGTCAAGGATACCGCCGTGAACCATGTTGAGATAGAGAAGATATTTTTAAAAAAAGAAACTGTACAGACTTATACTTTTAACAAGGTAAACGGGGAGTGGAAAATGACAGCTATTCACTTTCAACCCCTTGCCAAGAATAGGAATGCGAATTTTTTAAAGTTTTATAATCAGTTTTCTACAGATTCGGCCTTCCAAGTGCAGAGTATGGCGGGCGAGGTTGAATTTACAGCTCCCGACCCGGAAGACGATTTTTCGACTATTTCGGGCGTGATCGTTCCCCAGCAATGGTTTGATTTCAGGCCGGGAATTATTCCCAGTGGATTGCTCTACAATGTTCTGTATGGACGGAAACATGTGAATTCTGACCATAGAATACTGGTAATCAGGGGTATAGCCAATGGGTTGGAAATGGAAATGACTTTTAGGCGAATAGGCGGACATTGGAAGTTGATTGAATTTAATAGTTAATTGGTCTGCACATCTCAGCTCGGAATGTAGAAAATTCTGATATGAAGCGATTTAAAAATTACTCTCTATTACACCATAACACGTTCGGTATTGACCAAAAGTGTGATGAACTCATTGTCTTTGAGACAGTGGACGATGCTGTGACGCTGGTTCGGGAAATACTTGATCAGGATGCGGAGACGTATTCACTGCTGATACTCGGAGGTGGCAGTAATCTGTTGCTGACGAAAGATTTTCAAGGCAAGGTGTTGACTGCGGCTAAGAAATTTGAAGTGGAGGTATCGGCAAAGCCTGAGGACGAAGGGGCGGTTTTTTTGAGGTGTTGGGCCGGTACAACGTTTGATGATGTCGTGGCCTACGCTGTAGAACATGGCTATTATGGCATGGAAAACCTCAGTCTGATACCGGGAGAATGTGGAGCGTCGGCCGTTCAGAACATTGGCGCATACGGGGTTGAGGCTAAGGATGTTATAACAACCATAGAGGCCGTGCAGTTGTCTACGGGAAAGGTGGTAACTATCGGTGCCGGTGAGTGTGGTTATGGGTATCGCCGGAGTCGATTCAAACAAGACTGGAAGGACAAATTCCTCATTACTCACGTCACTTATAGGCTTTCGCATCAATTCGTTCCACACCTTGATTATGGAAACATTCGGCAGGTAATGAAGGACCGGTGTATTGCAGAGGAAGAGCTGACGGGACAAAGTTTGCGCGACATCATTATCGATATACGACGTGCAAAACTTCCGGAGCCTTCGGAATTAGGTAATGCCGGGAGTTTCTTTATGAATCCGATAGTAGATAAAACCGTATTGGATAGCGTGAGGGAACGTTTTCCTGATGTCCGTTATTTTGAGGTTGCGGAACAGACTTTATCGCTTTCAGAAGACGCTTTGAGAGGCTGTCGCGACCAAAAACGTTATAAGATTCCTGCGGGATGGATGATAGACAGGTGCGGATGGAAAGGACGCAGGCTCGGCAAGGTGGGCGTCTATGAGAAGCAAGCCCTTGTTTTAGTGAATTATGGAGGAGCGACAGGAGCAGATGTTGTGGCCTTGATGCATCGCATTCAGGAGGATGTGTATTCTAAGTTTGGAATACATATCTATCCGGAAGTAAATATAAAGTAAAGTTTTGAAATTCAGATTTTTAGGTACAGGAACATCTAATGGGGTGCCGGTTATAGGTTGCGACTGTGAGGTTTGTAGAAGTACGGATGCCCGCGACAAGCGCTATCGTACGGCTGCCATGCTGGAAACAGAGCACAGCAGAGTGCTGATAGATTGTGGTCCGGATATCAGAATGCAACTCATTCCACTGCCATTTCGAAAGATTGATGCCGTGTTGCTCACTCACGGGCATTACGACCACGTGGGTGGAATTGATGATTTGCGACCTTATTGCAGTTTTGGAGATATAGACATTTATGCCAATGATGTTACGGTGGAAACCGTCAGGCATAATTTTCCCTATTGTTTTGCAGAAAATTTATATCCCGGTGTGCCCAAATTAAACCTACATACTATCCGAAAACACGTTGCCATGAGGATCGGAGACATAGATATAGTGCCCATAGAAGTGATGCACGACCGATTGCCAATCTTGGGCTACCGCATCGGAACTATGGCCTATATCACAGATATGAAGACGATTGCGCAAGATGAAGTCGCTTATCTTGAAGGTGTAGAAACATTGGTAATTAACGCCTTGAGGTGGGAAAAGCCACACCATAGTCATTTGATTATTCCCGAAGCTATAGATTTTGCCCGCAAAATAGGTGCAAGACTGACGTACCTCACTCATCTCACCCACAAAATAGGGTTACATGATAAGGCCAATGCGAGATTACCCAAAGGTTTTATGTTTGCCTGTGACGGCATGGAGTTGGAGGTATAAAAGAGGAGAAACTATAAATTAAAGCGTACAATACTATGATTGTATTAGCGTTCCATAAGGCTCTCATAAGGGTTTCTTCACAGTCTCGTTAAGGCATCGATAACAGAGAGCAAAGCATAAAACAAGGAACGCTGCTGTTTATAATCAAGCGTCAAAAATGTAAATCGAACTGTAAACAGCTGCTGTTTACTTGGTTCGTATATTATTCATTTTACTAATTTATCAGGCAGTTACTAATTTTATATAGACATAAAAAAAGGAGTACCGCCGTACTCCAACCTTGTTAACCTTAAATCTAATACTATGAAAAACACGATGCAAATATACGGTATTTATTTTAAACTGAGAGGAAAAGGGGGTGAAAAGTTATAGTTTATAACTTTTGTTAGCAAGGTTGGTGGGTGGGTTTTGGTTTATTAACATATACGTTTAGAGTAAATCCTATGCCCTTTTCAGTCTTTTAAGGAGTGCTAAGTTTAACTTACGGTTTACCTTTTAAACTTTTTGTATAGCTTCCAGGCCAGCATAACGGCATCGAAAAAACCTACTCCGGTGGCCATCAAACTATTGATTCTCCTGGAGGGCTTTGCGTTCTTCTTCAGTGCAACAGGTTTGCGGAATATAGAAGTCCAAAGGTTGTGTATTCTGTTATCATCTTTTTGGATGTCTTTCAGAAGTATAGCCTTGCGCAGTTTAATTTCCGCTAAGGTTTTGTAGGTGATTTGAGCCGTATACTCTTTGTCCATAGTTATTTACTTAATAGCAATGAAGCAAGAAATTTGACGAGCGGCCTTTCAATCCATTGCTTTCTGAAAATGAGGAATAATAGGAGAATGATAAAGTAAATTCCGGCAACAATGAGGAATGCAGCCACGCTGCCCACCAGCGGCTGAAGGGCAAAGACTATGGCAAAACTCACATATATAAGCACCATGAAAAGGAATAGGCAGAGAATCGCGGTAATGCTGATTACTGTAAGAATCTTTACAGTCTTTTCAACAAGGTCCAGTTTTACGTATTCTTTTTGTAGCCCAACGTAGTGCTTAAGGGTTTCTACAAGCTGGCCAATGGTCTCTATATTGTTGTCGTTGGAAAACATGAATCTCCTTTTAATAATTAAAGAAATAGGGTTGCAAAGTGGTTCACAACCCTATTTTATAATGTAATGAATTACTTGTCAACTTCTACGGCTTCCTTGATGTCGTCAATAAGGTCGTCGGCGTCTTTGCGGTTGAGCTTGATGTCGTGCTTCTTGCAGAAGTCGTCAAGTGCGTCTGTAATCTTTGTTCGTGTATCTTCGCCCTTTTCAGGAGCCATGAGCAGTCCTAATGCTGCACCTGCGATAGCGCCACCTAAGAATGCGCCAATGTAACCAAATGTCTTCATATTGTTCTCTTTTATTAAATAATTATAGTGTCTTGTTATTTGCAAATATAAGTTTTTTCATGCTGAAATGCAAGGGATAACGAATATATTTTTTGTTTAAAAACTTCTGTTATGTTGATTTAACAAACTTTATGCGCCATCCTTTTTTGTCTTTGTGAATATTTTCGTAATTTCGCACACCAAGGATATAGGTCCTTATTTTGAATAATCATTAACATCTTTAATATATAAAAGGTATGAAGAAATCATTGGTATTGGGCGCGGCCTTGTGCGTTGCTTTTGCTTTCACAAGTTGCAAGTCTCAGGAAAGTGCTTATAAGAAAGCCTATGAGAAGGCTAAGGCTCAGGAAGAGCAGAATCAGGCTATGCAGCCCACCCAAGAAGAAGCTCCGGTGGTGACACCGCTTACACAGCAGCCTGTAACACAGACTACTGTTTCAAACGTCGATAACGCAACAGTGCGTACGGAAGATGTTACTGTTATCAACGGTGCAGGTTTGCAGGCATACAGTGTTGTGGTAGGCTCTTTCGGCCTCAAGGCTAATGCAGAGGGTTTGCAGAACACATTGAAGCAGGGTGGATACGATGCACAAATCGCTTACAATTCCAGCCTGAATATGTATCGTGTTATTGCGACAACGTATGCAGATAAGGGTCAGGCCGTACAAAGCCGTGATGCGATTCGCGGCAGCCAGTATAACCCCAAGAGTGACGCATGGTTGTTGTATAAGAAGTAATTTTTGGCAAGGATATTATCAATAGACTATGGAAAGAAACGCACGGGGTTGGCAGTGACCGACCCCCTGCAGATTATTGCCAATGGTCTGACAACGGTTGAGACAAAAAATTTGTTCTACTTCCTCTGTAAATACATTAAGCAGGAGGAGGTCGAACGTCTCATTATAGGAAAGCCTATGCAGCTTGACGGCAAACCGTCGGAAAATTTGGCAAGGGTGGAGAACTTTGTAAGAAGATGGCAAAAAGCTCAACCGGCAATTCCTATAGAATATTATGATGAACGCTTCACATCGGTATTGGCTCAGCGAGTTATTCTTGAAGCCGGTGTGAAGAAAAAGACGAGACGAGAAAACAAAGGGTTGGTAGACGAGATCAGTGCTACCATAATCCTTCAAGATTATATGAATTCTACGAAATGATATTACCCATTTATACTTACGGTCACCCTGTATTAAGGAAAGTTGCAGAGGATATACCCGCCGACTATCCGGATTTGGACCAGCTGATTAGTAATATGTACGAAACGTTGGATGCTTCGTCGGGCATCGGACTGGCCGCTCCGCAAATTGGCAAGTCTATACGTGTGGTTGTAATCGACCTTGATGTGTTGAAAGACGAGTTTCCGGAGTACGCCGGCTATCGTCACGTATTCATCAACCCGCATATTGTAGAAATAGACAAGAACTCCGAGAAGGTGAATATGGAGGAAGGATGCCTCTCTGTTCCCGGTTTGAGCGAGAATGTGACAAGATATTCGCGCATTCATGTACAATATCTGGACGAGCAGTTTCAGCGCCACGACGAATGGGTGGAAGGATATTTGGCCCGAGTAATGCAGCATGAATTTGACCATCTTGAGGGTGTGATGTATGTAGACCGTATTACTCCTTTCCGCAAACAGATTATTCGCAACAAGCTTCGTGGAATTGCGCAAGGCAAGTTCAGTTGTTCTTATAAAACGAAGTTGGCACGTAAATAATCAAGTATCAGCACGTAAATAATCCGATGATGAGGACTCGAATCGTTGTCTTGCTCGTAGCCTTGTTGTCAATGGGCAGGGTCAGTGCCCAGTACAACATTGACCGCTTGATAACCAGCGGTGAGGTGGCGTTGCATTATGAAGATTATGTGCTGTCCATTCAATATTTTAATAAAGTCTTAGCCCTTAAACCTTATTTGTGGCTTCCTTGGTACGACAGGGCAGTTGCTAAATTTTATCTTGACGACTTTGTCGGAGCCGAACAGGATGCGACGAAAGCCATCGAGCTGAATCCTTATATCGAGCAAATATTGGATTTGCGCGCTATTGCATGTATTCGTCAGAAAAAATATAGCGATGCCATAACCGATTATACGAAAGCCATCCGACTGAATCCCTCTGTCTCCAGCTTTTGGCTCAACCGTGCTATTTGTCGGATGCAGACCGACGATTATGATCAGGCGCTGCTCGATGCCGATACCATTATCAAGAAATGGTCGGATATTTCGACGGCCTACTCCCTGAAAGCAGAGATTTACCTGAATAAAAAAGATACCGTAGAGGCCGACAGGTGGCTTGCCAAGAGTCTGAAAATAGACCCATACAATGCCGACGCATGGATGACGCGATCGTATATTGCACTGAATAAGCGTCAGTGGCAGGGAGCAGACAGCTGCCTGACCAAGGCCATCCATCTGCGTCCAAAGTCGGTAAACAGTTATGTCAATCGAGCTTTGGCACGACTGAACTACAACAATTTAAGGGGTGCTATGGAGGATTACGATATGGCCATAGATCTGGATCCCAACAATTTTCTTGCTCGTTATAATCGAGGGTTGCTGCGTGTGCAGTTGGGAGATGACAACAGAGCTATAGAAGATTTCGACTTTGTCATCAATATGGAGCCGCAAAACTTTATGGCCATCTACAACCGCGCATTGCTTCATGACAAGGTCGGGAATCTTCGGGAAGCCATTAAAGACTACACTACGGTTATCAATCAGTTTCCAAACTTTTGGACGGGGTTGAGCAATCGTGCCTATTGTTATCGCAGACTTGGAATGACGGCTAAGGCAGAACTGGACGAGTTTCGCATCTTTAAAGCTCAGATGGACAAACGCATTGGTATTCAACGGCGCTGGAGCAGGGAGAAGCTGAAGGAGATGCGTAAGCGTTCGGAGATAAATTTGGACAAATACAACAGTATTGTCGTAGAAGACAAGGCCGAAGTGGAGCATGAATACAAGAGCCAGTATCGCGGTACGATTCAGAATCGTGATGTAGAGATAACTTTGCTGCCCATGTATCAGCTGTCGTATTTTTCTTTCAACAATGGTGTGCAAGGTTATCAGGCCTACGACGCTTCGGTCGATATGTTCAATGCCAAGCACGACCCTGTACGCAAGCTGCATCTCACCTGCAATCATCATCACACCAAACTGACCGACACACAGTCTAAGCTGATTTTCCAAATCATAGACTTGCTGTCTGCGGGCATAGCAGAGGAGGAAGACCGCAAGGTGCGTGCCGACCTCTTGTTGCAACGTGCCATAGCCTTTGCCGATGCCCAAAACTTCTCAGATGCCATCGCCGACCTTAACGACTATCTCTCTATAGAAACTACTTCGGTTGTCGGACGATGGGCGCGCGCAGTGTATCAGACTTTGTTGAACAACTACGACTCGTCAAAGGGACAGAATGTGAGCATGAAAACGGCGCAGGCAGAAGGTGATTTTGCAGAAGCAATCAAACTTGCGCCTCAAAATGCGTACATTTATTTCGATCGGGGCAATATGTTTGCGGAGGAAAAAAACCATGAACGAGCCATAGCCGATTACAGTCGGGCATTGCACATCGATTCTCGTCTGGCCGAAGCCTATTACAACCGTGCAATCGTTTATTACCGAACAGGAAAGTTGCAGGAAGCACTGAAAGATTTAAGCATAGCCGGCGAATTGGGACTGTATGACGCTTACGCCTTGAGCAAGAAACTGACAGAGGAGCAAAAGCAGTAGTTTTTGATCGATTGTTTTCCAATGCTGCTACTCAAAAAGTTTACACGGAAAAAGCCCCAAAAAACGCTTGTTTTGCCCCAGCTGACATTCCATGATTTATAAATTTTAATTACCATTTTCCGATGTAATTTTTTGAAGCATCCGGAGAAAAAAAGGCTATGTTTTTCTCGTCATGGCCAGTCCGATCGACTCATAAACGCCGATGCAGGCGCGGTTTCTGTCTTGTCCTCATGCGACAAGGCCTTAACGGTTGTGCGACTAAGCCCTATCCGCACTGCGAAAGAAGCCTATCCGCACTGCGGTTGGGGCCTTCTCGCCATGCCGTTTGATATGTAATCACGGATGGTGAGAATGTGGGTGTGCAGGCGGAAAATGGAAAACTGCTGATAATCAGCAAATTATGATTTTTCGCATATTTCGAGAATTTCGGACGAGAACAAAATAATTTCAGAATACGCGAAATTTAGAGGGGTGTTTGTAAAGAAAATGTGAGCATCTTTTTCTTTTTTTTAGGTGAATATTTACAGTTTTCTATTGTGTCGGCTCCACATCGGGATAAGATTGCCTCAATCCATAATATTTTTTTTTATTTTGTGGTACTGTTCGGAAAATAAGTATTACTTTTGTGATGATTTAAATAAAACTAATTTGTAATATGGTTAAAATCACATTCCCAGACGGCTCTGTTCGTGAGTATGAACAGGGTGTAACTGGTTTTCAAATCGCGCAGAGCATTTCACCGGCTCTCGCCCGTGACGTTGTATCTTGCGGGGTTAATGGTGAAACCAGAGAACTCAACTATCCAATCAACGAGGATGCCACAGTCACACTTTACAAGTTTGAAGACGAGGAGGGCAAGCACACCTTCTGGCACACCTCTGCTCACTTGCTTGCAGAGGCATTGCAAGAGCTTTATCCGGGCATCCAGTTCGGTTTCGGACCAGCGATAGAAAATGGCTTCTTCTATGACGTTATGCCAGCGGAAGGACAGTCTATTTCTGAAAACGACTTCCCTAAAATCGAGGAGAAGATGCGTGAACTGGCGAAAAAGGACGAGCCTGTTGTGCGTCGGGAGGTAGGAAAGACCGATGCGATGAAAGAATTTGCTGCCGATGGTCAGCAATATAAGGTGGAGCATATAGACCAAGACCTGAAAGACGGTACTATTTCTACATACACTCAAGGCAATTTTACAGACCTCTGTCGTGGTCCTCACTTGACAAGTACGGGGCGCATAAAGGCCATCAAGATTACCAGTGTGGCCGGAGCATTCTGGCGTGGTGACGCCAAGCGCGAGCAGATGACCCGTATCTACGGCATCACTTTCCCCAAGAAGAAAATGCTCGATGAATACTTGGTGATGTTGGAGGAAGCCAAAAAGCGCGACCACCGTAGGATTGGCAAGGAGATGGAACTGTTTATGTTCTCCGACCGCGTAGGGAAAGGACTGCCCATCTGGCTGCCCAAGGGCACACAGCTGCGCCTGCGCCTGCAAGAGTTGTTGCGCCGTATGCTGAAGCCCTATAACTATCAGGAGGTTATCACACCCGGAATAGGTTCCAAGAATCTGTATGTTACATCCGGCCACTACGCACATTATGGCAAGGATGCTTTCCAACCCATTCATACTCCGGATGAAGATGAGGAATATATGCTCAAGCCAATGAACTGTCCTCACCATTGTGAAATCTATGCGCGCAAGCCTCGTTCGTACAAAGATCTTCCGCTCCGTATCGCGGAGTTTGGTACGGTGATGCGTTATGAGAAAAGTGGCGAGCTGCACGGACTGACGCGTGTGCGCAGCTTTACCCAAGACGACGCTCACATTTTTGTACGTCCGGAACAGGTGAAGGCCGAGTTCGAGAACGTTATCGATATTATTCAGAAGGTGTTCAAAATCTTTGGTTTCGAAAACTACGAAGCCCAAATTTCCCTTCGCGACCCCAAGGACACCGATAAATATATAGGCTCCGATGAGATATGGGAGGTGAGCGAGAACGCCATTCGCGAGGCTTGTAAGGAGAAAGGGATGAAGGCCCGTGAGGAAGTCGGAGAAGCTGCATTCTATGGGCCTAAGCTCGATTTCATGGTGAAGGACGCCATTGGTCGCCGTTGGCAGTTGGGTACAATTCAGGTAGACTATAATCTTCCGGCCCGTTTCAAACTGGAGTACACGGCAGAAGACAACTCCAAACAGGTGCCGGTAATGATTCACCGTGCTCCGTTTGGGTCGCTCGAACGTTTCACCGCTGTGTTGATTGAGCACACCGCCGGCCATTTCCCCTTGTGGCTCACGCCGGAGCAGGTGGCTGTTTTGCCCATCTCGGAAAAATTCAATGATTATGCACTGGAGGTGAAGAAGTATTTTGATTCCAATGATGTCCGTGCTTACATTGATGACCGCAATGAGAAAGTAGGACGTAAGATTCGCGACAACGAGTTGAGACGGGTTCCCTATATGGTCGTTGTTGGCGAGAAAGAAGCCTCAGAAGGACTTGTGTCTATGCGTAAGCAGGGTGGTGGCGAGCAGTCTACCATGAAGATGGAAGAATTTGTTCAGCGCATCAAGGACGAAGTTTCCGACGAATTGAAGGGAATGGAGAACTAAGCAAACATGAGACATAAACTTGCAATGGTTTATGGTCAGATAATGGTAAAAGCCGGAGATTCAAATCTCCGGCTTTTTCGTTGTGTTTAAATCCAGCTTGTCTTGTTCAAACATAAAAGCATGGCATATTGACCGTGAAGCGCAATTTGTTTC
Source organism: uncultured Bacteroidales bacterium (assembly GCA_937995875.1). GTDB lineage: Bacteria > Bacteroidota > Bacteroidia > Bacteroidales > Bacteroidaceae > Prevotella. The sequence continues at coordinate 12,189 of CALKIW010000146.1, forward strand.
AGCATTATAGCCGGATCATTGACCAGTTGTTTTGTAGTCTATAAACGGCAGCATATCTGCAAGTATGCCGGTGTTGTCAATTCTACCTTCTTATTGCTTGCGTATGGTGAAGCGGAACTTCAGTCCGCCGGTGGGAATATTCTCTACGTGAATCTGCCCGCCGTGCAGCAGAATAGCATTCTTGACGATGGCAAGTCCCAAGCCCGTGCCTCCCATTTTCCGGCTTCTCCCCTTGTCTACGCGGTAAAAGCGTTCAAAGATTCGGGGAAGATATTCTTGGGATACACCGATTCCATTGTCCTGAAACGTAAAATCCCAATAGTCGGCATGCTCTTTTGCCTGTAGTGTGATGATTGTGCCTGTGCCGGCATAGGATATGGCGTTGTCGGTGAGGTTGCGGAACACGCTGTAGAGCAGCGATCGGTTGCCTTTGATTGTGATTCCTTCAGGCAACATATTCAGAAAAGTCATCTGTCGTTCATCCAACTGCAAAACGGTTTCTTTATGGATATTCTGCACTAAGTCGTTGATATCTATGTCCTCAAAATCTATGAGTTGTGGTGCGTCGTCCATGCGGTTGAGTGTAGAAATGTCGCGCAGCAGACTGGTGAGCCGTTCGCTTTGAGCATAGCAGCGTTTCAAAAACCGGTGTTTGGTTTCTTCGTCGATGTGCGGATTGTCGAGGATGGTTTCCAAATAGCCTTGAATGCTGGCCACAGGGGTTTTCAATTCGTGTGCAATGTTCTGGGTGAGTTGTCGTTTCAGTATGTCCTGCTCCTTGCGGGTAGATTCCAAACGCTTGTAGATTTTGATGATGCGTTCGGCGATTTCGCCCAATTCGTCATCGGGGAACTCTCCTAAATCTTCCACATTTAATATCTCGTTGTGGTCAGCGCGGTAGGCAAATATCTTAAGGTTGGTGATGTTCTTGCTCAGTCGCAGGATAAACCGATAGATCACAACGGTAAGAATAAAACAAGCTATCAGGGCAAACCAAATGTATTGTTGGTCGGCTCGCAGCGATTGGGTCAGGTCGTTGTTGTAGGGTAGGGCAGAACGGATGATATAGCCGTCTTGTTTGAAATAGGTGGCAGAGTAGAAATAATCTTGAAGGACGGTTTTACTGTTCCGATCAACGGTAGAACCTACTCCGGACTTCAAGGCTTGGCGAATTTCTTCGCGGTTGGCATGGTTGCTTATATTCGGATAATCCTTGCGGATATTGTCGAAGATAACTTCTCCCTTAGGTGAGATGACGGTTACACGCATGTGCTTCGTGGCCTTTGCTTTGACATAGGCAGTGAGCGTGTGCTCATTGATTTTGCCCTTATAATGAAGGGCTTCGTTCATGCGCACATTAAAGCCTTGCAACTTGGTTTCAAGCAAGCTGATTTTATACATCTTTTCCCTGTTGTGTTGGAAAATGATGAAAGCTGCGGCAAAAAGGAGAAAGATAGCCATGACGCTCATGTACAGCCGGCTACCTACGGATGTTTTCCTCATGATTACATTTCTAAAAAGATTAGGCATCAAAATAATAACCGAATCCCAACCGGGTGACGATACATTTGGAGAATCTTCCTATCTTCTTACGCAGTCGAGTGATATTGACGTCTACGGTGCGGTCGAGCACAAGCACGTCTTTGGGCCAGATTTGGTTAATGAGTTCCTGTCTGCTGAACACACGGCCCTTTTGGTCGAGCAGAAGATGCAGCAGCTCAAACTCGGTCTTGGTGAACGGAATTTCTTTGTCGTCGATGCTTACAGTCTTCTTGTCCATATTCATTTCCAAACCCTGATAGCGCAAGACAGAACTTTTGGCCGTGTCGTTTTGAGAAGTTCTGCGTAACACGGCCCTTACCCTTACCGACACCTCTCGCAAACTGAACGGCTTGCTGATGTAGTCGTCGGCTCCGATATTGAAACCGGTGACCGTGTCGTTCTCCGTGTCGCGGGCCGTGAGAAACACGATAAGGATTTCTGCCAGAACGGGGTCTGACTTAAGTTTTTTTGCCATGGCAAACCCGGACATACCACCCATCATGACATCGAGCAGCAGTAGATCGAACTTGCTAAGGTCGAGTTGCAAAGCCTCTTCGGCGGAATTGGCAGTCTCGACGGTATAACCATCGGTTTCGAGATTAAACTTTAGGATTTCACAGAGGTCCTGTTCGTCGTCTACTACGAGGATGTTGGTTTTTGTTTCTGACATAATATTCAAGTCTAATGATGCAAATATATGAATTGTTTCGAATGTCCTTCAAACCCTTGTTTGTTTGTCTTTTCAGAAACGGAGCATGACTTCAACCACTATTTTGTCTTTCTCTGAAACCTTGGGAATGCCGTCGGCCTGATAAAAATACTTCTCATAGTTTAGACGGATGTCAGAGACAAAAGGCTTGTTGAAGCTGAATGTTAGTCCGCCTGTAATCCGATGTCGCTGATAGTCGTTGATGATAAGTTCCCCTTGCGTGTCTTCTTCACCTTCCAAATAGCGTTTCCCATCACTGTGATCAGTCATGAAATCGTAGCGCAGCAAGGGCGAAATGCTTTGAAACAAAGTTCGTTTGAGCGGGATGTTGTAGCTTGCAAACGAATTGAATGCATGCACATTTTTGAAGCTGTTGTGCGCATAATGTTTAAAAAGATATTCAGCTTCAATATGGAACCCTTGATGATGGTAGAAGGTGCCGGCATCATACATCATCACATTGATGTTGTCCGGACGAATCTTTTGAACCGAAAGTGTGACGTTCCAATCAGGTAGGGGGTACATTTCTGCCTTAGCAGAAAAGTTGATATTGTTGGTCCAGAAGTCTTTCTGATTGGTTAATCCGGAGCCATTGAACAAACCTGCTCTTATCACAAATGGAAATCCGGGATGGCATTTGTAGCTTACTTCGGCTCCCACATCGCGTACATTTCCAACTTGTTTGGCAATGAAAGAGCGATTGGCAAAATACTGCTGGTGCGGCGAGCGATGGGCATCAATGGTGAAGGGCACACGTTCCTGCCCGATGGTGAACTGCAGTCCGGTAGCGGGCTTGATTCTTGCGTAGGCGTCCAGCATCTTGATTTCTCCTTCATCACACAAGTCTATTTCGGCTTTGTAGCTTATGATTTCAGAAAGATTGCCGTTTATGCTTACTCGTGCCGTGCGCACTTCAAACCGCCCGGCCTTGTCATTGGGTTGATACTCGTACTTACCTCTCAGCGTACCATGTATTTGCGGGGTAATATCGACAGGTTTCTTGCCGTCTTTGTCCTGTGCAAAGCAGTGAGGAGAGAGTGCAAATGTGACTATGGCACATAGTGTTCTGCCATTCATATTTCAGTTTCTTGATGATTCAGTTGCAAAGTTACATTAAATATATTTCTAATTAGAAACACAAGTATTTCATTTGTGTTACAAAATGATATAACCACACATCATTAATAGAAGTATTTTTTAAACTTCGTGTCTGTTTTGCTTAGTCTTCGTTTTTTGTTGGACCTTGAATTCCCATTATTTAGCAGGTCACCGATTGAGCGTATAGTAGGAAAGGACGAATACTGAAATATGAATGAAAAATAAATGTAAAGTAATCCTTAAACCAAAGCAACGCCATTGAAACACGATGCCTGTAAATTTGCAGTGATTTTAAAACATTATAATTTGATCAGGTAAAAATGGAAAACAACAAAAGGGGAATAGCAACAATGGTGTTGTTTCTTATTTTAGCACTAACGTCAAGTGCGCAGAGTATTCAGGGTATTGTACAAGACGAACAGTCAAAGGAGCCGCTCATAGGTGTGGCAGTTTCTGTGAAGGAGAAAGACGTAAAGACGGTAACCGATATAGACGGTAATTTTGAAATTAACGGCTTGAAAAACGGCACTTATACCTTAATAGTTTCATACATAGGCTATCGCACACGGCAGATAGAGGGAGTTCGCACTCGGTCGTCATGGTCGGATGGCAAGATGGTTATTGCGATGAAGACGGACGAACAACAACTGCAGGGAGTTACGATTACAGGTGTGGTGCAAAAGAATACGGAGACGGCAGCAGTGCTCGAAACCAAAAACAGTCTTGCTACCGTGAGCAATGTTTCTGCGCAGGAGATCAAAAAGACACAGGATTCCAATGCAGGTGAGGTGATACGACGTCTTCCGGGTGTGAGTCTGATAGAGGATAAGTTCGTTATGGTGCGTGGTTTGTCACAGCGATATAATAATGTATGGATTAACGGCGGGGCCGTTCCGAGCAGCGAGGCTGATTCCCGTGCATTCTCTTTCGACATTATTCCAAGTTCACAGATAGACAATTTGATGATTGTCAAGACTACAACGCCGGAATATCCGGCAGACTATAGTGGTGGCTTTATAGTCGTAAACACGAAGGAAATCCCTTCCAAGAACTCTTTCTCTCTTATGTTGGGAGGAAACTGGAATACTCAGGCTGTTTTTCAGGATTTTTATATGGGCAAGGGGTCCGGTACCGATTTCTTGGGCTTTGATAGCGGGATGCGCCGACTGAGAGGTGGGATTGATGCCAAGCTCAACAGCATCAATACCAACGAAATAGACTTGAAGAACAATGGTTTTAACAATGATTGGCTGGTGAGGAAGCATTCTCCTATGGGCGATTTAAAGTTTGGGGCCAATTGGAATCGCAGTTGGAATTTGAACGGAAACCGTTTGGGGATGATAGCTGTGGCCAGCTACAGCAACGAATATCGTACTTATGAAGATATGGAAAACAATCTCTTTGGTATCTACGACGTTGCCAACGACAAGTAAAACTATCTTCGCCGTTCCACCGATAACCAGTATAACCACAACAGTCGCATCGGTGCCATGCTTAATTTTACCTATCTCACCAAAAGCAACAATCATAAATACCAATTTAAAAATATCTTCAATCAGATAGGCAACAACCGTTACACCTGGCGCGAAGGTATCAGTGCACAGTCCGACCAAGAGTTATCGGCAGAGCATTACTACCGCAGTCGCACCATTTACAATGTTCAGTTTACCGGCAAACACACGCTCACCAACGACTTGGTGAACTGGAGCGCGGGTTATGCTTATGCCAACCGCCTGATCCCTGACCGCAAACGCTATCTTGTCGACGACGCATTGGAAACTGCAGTAGTGATGATTCAGATCCGGATTCACCAACCAAATCAACCGAAACCTATAAGTGGGGTGCGGAAGGGCCTATCAAAACATGCGACCATTTACGCTTTACTGCCGGCAAGGAAGATTTGGAAGGCAAAGAAATAGGCAATGGAGACCAAGAGTTTATCTTCACCGGTAAGCAAACCTTGAAAAAAGGAACTTACCTGCTGAAAGGCTAGGTGTATATAGCCGATGGAGCCGAACTGACCATCGAGCCCGGAACAGTTATCAAGGGAGATAAGCAAACTAAGGCTGCAATCATCGCTGAGCGCGGTGGCAAGCTCATTGCTCAAGGAACGATGTCAGAGCCAATAGTCTTCACCTCGGCACAACCTAAGGGCAGCCGCAAGCCGGGAGACTGGGGTGGCGTTATACTCTGCGGACGCGCAAAAAACAATGCTACCGAGCAGCAGATAGAAGGAGGACCGCGCACGAAACATGGCGGCACAAACGATGATGACAATTCGGGCGTGTTGAGTTACGTGCGTATTGAATTCGCAGGATACCCATTCCAGAAGGACAAGGAAATCAATGGGCTGACCTTAGGATCTGTAGGTCGTGGCACCAAGATAGACCACATTCAGGTGTCTTACAGCAATACAAAGACGAACTTGTAACCGACTACGCAAAGAAGCAGACAGACCCCAGTAAAAAATCATTCTCAAGCACATTCTTCCAATTACCGGCCAATAATAACAAGGTGTTTGAAAAATGGAACACTTTGGTGGGTGCAGATGGTTATACACCGCTTGCCGACAGCGAACTGTTGAAGGGCGCTTCTTTCACAGGACTTGATGATTGGTTTGAAAAGGTTTCTTATGTAGGTGCATTCGGCTCAGGTAAGAACTGGATGGACGGTTGGACCAACTTCAATCCGGAGAATACAGACTATTAAGAGAAAAGTTCTCGGTTAAAATTCTCATTTTTTTTGGGTGGCTGCTCTTATCGTTTTCAGGTATCGGGTCAGTCACTCAAAAATTTTTTTGCGCTGTAACACGATTGTAACATCTGTTTAAAGTGCCTGTAATATGCGCACTTTACCTTTGCTCCAAAATTAAAATTATAGATTCATCACTTATGAGCACTATCTATTTGTGTATTGTGGTTTTCCTGCTTTGTCTGGCAGTTTTCGATCTCTTCGTGGGTGTCAGCAATGATGCTGTAAACTTCCTGCAATCTGCTGTGGGAGCAAAAGTTGCCGCATTCCGCACCATTCTCATCATCAGCTCTATTGGCGTAGCGTTGGGTGCAGTTATGTCTAACGGCATGATGGACGTGGCGCGTCATGGCATCTTGATGCCCGCCAATTATTCGTTTGAGCAAGTTCTCACAATTTTTCTTGCCGTCATGGTGACAGATGTCATTATCTTGGATGTCTTCAACACCTTAGGCATGCCGACCTCAACTACGGTTTCGCTGGTATTCGAGCTGCTGGGAGGTACATTCATCATGGCCGTTATTAAGATGAGTGCCGACAATACTTATGGTTTCTCAGATTTGATGAATTCAGAGCAGGGCTTAAAAGTGGTAACCGCCATTTTCTGCTCGGTGGGTGTGGCATTTGTCTTTGGTATTATAGTGATGTGGATTTCGCGTGTCGTGTTCACATTCAACTACAAGAAACATCTGCGTTTCACGGTAGCCATATTCGGTGGTGTGGCTTGCACGGCATTGTGCTATTTCATTTTTCTGAAAGGTTTGGGCAAAAGTCCATACCTGCCTGCTAATATCACTACCTATATCAATGAGCACACACCCCTTCTCATGCTGTACACGTTTGTGGGGTCTACTGTTCTCATGCAGGTTCTGCACCTCCTGAAGGTCAATATTTTCAAGCTGGTAGTCCTCATCGGAACATTTGCCTTGGCAATGTCGTTTGCCGGCAACGATTTGGTGAATTTTATCGGTGTACCTTTGGCCGGTCTTTCTTCCTATCAGGATTTTATGGCAAATGCCAACGGAGCATCGCCGTCCGAATTTATGATGGTTTCGCTCATGGAGAGTGCCGAAACCCCAGCTTTCTATCTCATGGGAGCCGGCCTGATTATGATTGTTGCGATGTCTACGTCGAAAAAGGCGCACAACGTGATCAAGACCAGTGTCGATCTGTCAAGACAGGATGAGGGCGAAGAGATATTCGGATCCTCTAAGGCTGCCCGTGCAATCGTCCGTTTCGTGCAGGATGCCGACAATGTTGTTGCCAATGTTATCCCAAACAGAGTTTTAAGGTGGATAGACACACGTTTTGACAGAAGCAGTATGGAGTTAGACGAAGGAGCCGCCTTCGACGTAGTGCGCGCTGCTGTCAATCTGGTTATTGCCTCCATGCTCATCACCTTTGGTACCAATTACGGCTTGCCACTCTCTACCACATACGTAACCTTCATGGTGGCTATGGGTTCCAGTTTGGCCGATAGGGCATGGAGCCGCGAGAGTGCTGTGTTCCGCGTAACGGGTATGCTGTCGGTTATCGGTGGCTGGTTTATCACGGCCGGCGTTGCTTTTGGCAGCTGTGCACTGGTTTGTCTGGCCATGTATTATGGCGGCATTGTCGTGCAGACCATGTTCATGGGACTTGTAGTCTTTATGTTAGTGCGCTCCAACCGCGCCTACACCAAGAAGTTGGCAGCCAGAAACAAGGAGAACGCCTTCCAGTTGATGATGCGCACACGCGACCCGGAACTGGTGTGGGAGATGCTTGTCGGTCATGTCACCCGTACTCAAAGCTATGTGTGTACCTTTGCTTTGGAACAGTTTAACCGCATTGTAGATTCTTTCCAACAAGAGAATGTTAAGAATCTTCGACAGTGCAGCAAGGAACTGCGCAACGAGTTGGGAGAACTGAAAAAATATCGTCGGCAGGAAATTTTGGGATTGAAGAAATCTCCCACCGATATTGCCATTGAGCGCAACACATGGTTTCATCTTGGAGCCAATGCCAACCAGCAGCTAATCTATTGTTTGCGACGCATGTTGGATCCTATCAAGGAGCATGTGGACAACCACTTCAACCCTGTGTTGCAGGAGTATGTGGACGAGTTTGATGATGTACAGCGCAAGGTGAACGATCTGATGAAGCAGAGTGCCCATCTCATCTCTACGCGCCGCTACGACAACTATCGTGATGTGTTGGCCGACGCGGATAATCTGAAAGATGAACTCTCGGTGCTTCGCAAACGCCATATAGACCGTATGCAGAGAACGCCCGACAACGCCAGCTTCCAAGTATCGGTGGTCTATCTCAATCTTTTGCAGGAGAGCCAGCAATTCCTCAGTGCCATGCGGCATCAGTTACGTGCGGCGAAGAAATTCACTGAACAATAGACACGGTGCTCGCTTCTCAGCTAAGCTATTCTTTCGAAGGTTGATTGGTTGTCAGAGCATTAGAGAGTTAAATATTACAGGATAACGATTCAACCGGTGATCAAGTAGTTGGTAGCGCCGTTTGCAACAATAATATTCGGGAGTTCTCAAAGGACTCCCGATATTGTTTTGAGATATTTGCAGTTGCTATTTTTATTGACAAAAGGCCTTCTGAAATTCGATTATTTGAAAACAAACTTACCTTCGCCCGAAATACGCGAAACTGACGGAAGTTTATAATTCTCTGGTGGTCAATATGTTCCATAAATACGCTGTTTTGTCCCCTTTCTGATCACCTGCGATTGGATATGGAACGGCACTGCGGAAAGGCCTTAACCGCAGGGCGGATAAGGCTTTGTCGTGGTGCGGTTAAGGCTTAGTCATACTGCGGTTAGGGCTTCGCCGTGATGGGGTGGAGTGGAAAGTGCACAAAAATGATTGTTTTCACGTTTTGCGGAATGATTTTGCAGGGTGAAACATAGCCCTTTTTGCGCTGGATGCTCTGAAAAATATGACAGAAAAACGGTAATCATTTTTTACAAGTTGAAACGTAATGACTGGGAGTTGTTGGTTGGAAACCGCATAGTCAATGTTATCGTATAACCCTTTGTCTACAATAGCCGGATAGCCCTTGTGCGGCTTATGAGCGTATGGAATTTATATGAAAAGCTTGGCTGAGGCTTTTTTACGGAACAAGCAGCCCTATCGGAAATATTGGGGAAGTAATCAAAGCGGTCGTAATTTTTTGTCAGATTCTTTGGCGGTATAGTTTATTTTCCGTAATTTTGCAGGCTGAAATGGGTGTATAGTGCCCGGTTATTAAATATAGGAATCATAAAATAGTTGAATGAAGAACGACAATGTGAAAAATCGGTACCGCGTGAATGGGCAAATTCGTGCTCGTGAAGTTCGCGTGGTCAGTGATGATGGTGCGGAAGTAATGCCGACTCGCCAAGCTTTGGATTTGGCGCGTCAGGAGGGAGTAGACCTTGTGGAAATCTCTCCGAACGCTCAGCCCCCTGTCTGTCGTCTCATCGACTATAGCAAGTTCCTTTACCAGCAAAAGAAACGCCAGAAAGAGATGAGGCAGAAGCAGGTGAAGGTGGAGGTTAAGGAAATTCGGTTTGGTCCCCAGACCGACGACCACGACTACAACTTCAAACTGAAGCATGCCAAGGAGTTCTTGTCGGAAGGTAACAAGGTGCGCGCCTATGTATTTTTCCGTGGACGCTCGATAGTGTTCAAGGAGCAGGGTGAAGTTCTGCTATTGCGTTTTGCCAACGATTTGGAAGAATATGCTAAGGTAGAACAAATGCCAAAATTGGAAGGTAAGAAGATGTTTCTTTTCTTAGCTCCAAAGAAAGTAAGTGTTGTGAAGCAGAGCCAGCAGAAGCGTGACCGCTTGGCTGCTGAGAAGGCAGCTAAGGAGCAGGCCAAAATCAAGGCTGCAGAGGAAGCAAAGAAGAAAGGGATGCTTGCCAATGCCAAGGGAGCAGATGCCCTTCAGAAGCTCGCCGACAATTCGGAAGATTAAGATAAAAACTGTGTGGTACCGCCAGGTATATGCGTTCCCACCTTTTAATAAATAACAACAATTTAAATTTAAAAAAATGCCAAAACAAAAGACTAATTCCAGTGCAAAGAAGAGATTTCGTCTCACTGGTACGGGTAAGATTAAGCGTAAGCATGCTTACCACAGTCACATTCTGACTAAGAAGACAAAGAAACAGAAGAGAAATCTTTGCCAAACCACATTGGTTGACAAAACAAATCTGAAGCAGGTGCGCGACTTGCTCCGTCTTCGTTAATTATTAACTTTTTAGTCGAACGTTTAAAGAAGAAAAATTATGCCAAGATCAGTAAATCACGTTGCTTCAAAAGCTCGCAGAAATAGAATTCTTAAGCTTACTAAAGGTTATCGTGGAGCGCGTAAGAATGTTTGGACGGTAGCAAAGAACACTTGGGAGAAGGGTCTTACCTATGCTTACCGTGACCGTAAAAATAAGAAGCGTAATTTCCGTGCACTGTGGATTCAGCGTATCAACGCTGCTGCCCGTTTGCATGGTATGAGCTACAGCCAGTTGATGGGTGCTCTTCACAAGGAAGGAATCGAGATTAACCGTAAGGTGCTCGCCGACCTCGCAATGAACAATCCTGAAGCTTTCAAGGCTATTGTAGACAAAGTAAAATAAATTTTTATTCTAAATAGAAGGAGCGAATGGCAACAAGCCGTTCGCTCTTTTTGGTTTGTGTCGGTTTACGAAACCTATCGTTTGTGATTCTCTGTTATGCTTCCACTTCAGGGGTTGGACTGCATGTTCTCAATGACAAAGCCGCCGGCCGTGCTTGGATGCCTGTAATTGTAATTCTGCAAATATGTGCTGTGATCATCATTACAACCTTACGGCTAAAATCTGAGATGGCATATTGAATGATATGCCTTTTCTTGGTATTCTTCATAAAAAGTAGTATTTTTGTTTGGTCATGCAATATGACGATGGAAAATGAATGAATTTATGACAAGAAAAGAACGTTACGACTACATATTAAACTATTTCAGGGAGCATAAGCCTAATGTGGGAACGGAGTTGCAGTTTGGCTCTGCGTTTCAATTATTGTGTGCTACACTGCTTTCGGCACAATGTACCGACAAGAGAATTAATGCGGTAACGCCTGCGCTTTTCAATCGTTACCCCACCGCTAAAGAGATGGCAGAGGCTGAGCCGGAGGATGTTTTAGAATATGTCAGCTCGGTTAGTTATCCCAATGCTAAGTCGAGGCATTTGGTGGAGATGGCTCGAATGTTGGTGGCCAACTATGGGGGCGAAGTGCCGGAAGATCTTAAGGAAATGACGAAGTTGCCCGGCGTGGGACGCAAAACGGCCAATGTGATGCAGGCGGTGTGGTTTGGTAAGGCTGCCATGGCTGTAGATACCCATGTTTATAGGGTGTCTCGTCGTTTAGGGTTGGTGCCCAAGACGGCCAATACGCCATTGAAGGTGGAGCAATATTTGATGCGCGAAATTCCGGAAGAGGATATTCCGAAAGCTCATCATTGGTTGTTGCTGCACGGCAGATATGTCTGCCGGAGTGCACGTCCTCTGTGTGAGCAGTGCGCGTTCGACGCTTTCTGTCCGAAATTGTTGGAGGGAAGCAAGTTGGATTAAGGCGTCTCCTTGCGAACTTCTGCCGTAAGTTTAAAAACCTTTTATGTGGACAGGCAGTTGTGACTTATCCGTTTTTTCGGTGCAAGACACAGGCACACTTCGTTGTACATCCCTTTACGTTTTTTATCCGGTCAAAGATGTTAGTTTTGAAAACAACCGGAATTTTTACTAAAACTAATTGACAGAGTCTACTTTAAGAAATATGGAAATAAAGAAAATCATGTCGTTTCTGAACAATGTGGCTGCCAATAACAACCGCACATGGTTTCAGGAGAACAAAGCTGAATATCTTGCTGCAAAAGCCTCGTTTGATGAGGGCATAGAGAAAGCAATTCTTGCTATTGGCAAGTTCGACCCGTCTATATCCCATCTCACGGCAAAGGACTGCACGTATCGGTTTTACCGAGACATTCGTTTCTCGCCGGACAAGTCGCCGTATAAGCGGCATTTCGGCGCATACATATCGGCACACGGCAGGAAAGGCCTGCACGCGGGTTACTATATCCACGTGCAACCCGGACAATGTCTATTTGGCTGCGGTGCCTATTGGCTGCCGACAAACATTCTCACCTCAATGCGCAATGAGATTATGGCTAATATAGACGAGTGGCGCAAGTGTGTGGAGAATGGGCAGTTTGTCAAGTATTTCGGCTATGCCAACGATTCGGAGTGGAGCGAAGACCATGTAGACGCAAAAGGATTCGGCATTGCCCGTTTGAAGCGTGCGCCTAAGGACTTTCCGAATGACTATGAGTTCATTCAGTATCTGAAGATGAAAGATTACTGCGCCTGGCATGTGGTGCCCGACGATTTCTTTGAGGGTGACGAGTGGTTGCAAAAAATGGTGAAGCTGTTTAAGGTGGCCAAACCCATGATGGACTTCACCAATGCGGTAATCGACGACTATGAATAACGGTTAATGGGTGGCTTTCCACCACGCTGTTTTTTTCTTCCCTTTCAATGCTACGGAGTTCCTGCTTGGGTCTGAAATGGTTATTCCCGAATAGGTCTTCACTTTTGTATATGGCCTATACAGTCCGGAGTACAAGGAGTCTGTTGTTGCTGTAATCGTGACTACTTCGTTAAGTCTTGCATGAAAATCACTGAGGAGTATAGGCTGGGCACACAGACTGTTTACGTAATGTCCCATATCATAGAAGATAGGGGTTTCAAAGCCGTCAAGAATTTGCAGGCTGTCTGTCATGTTGTCGTTCGCAACATTTTGTCTGTTAATCTCTTTCATCACCTTTGCCAGTTCTTCAACCTTTCTGCAGTCAATGGCTGAAAGTGCACCATAGGGCATGAAATATGATTTATAATAGGTATTGAAAGCCTTGATTGCGTTTTCGTATGCAGGCGTGGGAGTGGCGAGGGTGCTCCAAATCGTTTGATAGGGCACGCCGATTAACATGACTTCTGACGTCGAACCAATCAGAAAATTAGTGGCATCGCGTAGTTCATAGGCTGTCTCGACGTTGGCCATATAGCAATCGTCAAACAGTAGGAACTGCATTTTGATGCCGGCTCCCTGTATGCCTTTGGCCAGATCGACAATGTCAATGGCATTGCTCATATTGTTTATACTGCCAAAAAAACGAGTGGGAGGGGTTGGCATGCCATTGCTGTAATTGGCAAAGGGAAAATGCTTTGCCTGACTCCAAGTTGCATCGTCAGGCTGCAAGAAATTCATTTTGGCCTGATAGGGATAGTTAGTCCAATCGTCTTTATAGGTCCACCCACATCCGTGACAGCCTATCATCATAGCGTAGTTGAGAGCGTAGGCATTTTGCTTCATGTCATTAAGGATTTGGGTGATGCCCTCAGCAGTGGTATAGTCTTTTCCTTCGTATGTTTTGATAGGAGTATGGTTGATTACTCCCTTTTGGTATGTAATTTCGTAGAGATCAGACGAATTTGCAGAGGTGCTGAGAAACACGAGCAGTCTGCCGTTGAGCCTTCTGGTTTTGGTGATGGCTCCTTCTATACTGTCAAGGTTTTGCTTGAATATTCTTGTAGACAAGTCATCTCCGGTCCATGGCATGAAAACCAAAATGGTTTGCTTGTTGATATCGTTAATATCAACAGCCTCATCATTGCTACATGACGTAAGACCGCATATAGCAACGATGAGAATGAATAAAACATGGAGATGAGATTTCATTTTATTTATTTTTGAGAGCAGCAAGCGATTCCTTAAGGGCTGCAATCTTCTCCTCAGAGTCGCTCTGTTTCTTGCGCTCGCGTGCCACGACGTTTTCGGGTGCATGAGCGACGAACTTCTCGTTGGATAGTTTTTTCTTAATGCCGGCAAGGAAATTTTCTAAGTGTTGCAGCTCTTTTTCTTGTTTTTCGATTTCTGCTTCAACATCAATGAGGTTACCAACCGGCACGGCAAACTCGTCGGTGCCCACCATAAAAGCACTGGCATCAGCGGTTTTCTCTGCTACAACTTGGATGGCGCTGAGGTTGGCCATCTTTGTAATGATGCTGTTGTAAGCCTCAAAGTCATTATTTCCAACAGCCTGCAATTCAAGTGCTTCTTTCTGTGCAATATTCTTTTGGTTGCGCACTGTACGCACGCCGGAAACCACTTGCTTCACCATCTCAATGTCGCTGCATAGTTTCAGATCTTCGCTTGTGGGCGAAAGGATGTTGAGCGTTGCTTTCATGATGCTCTCCCCGTCCGTGCGTTCGAAAATGTGTTGCCACAATTCTTCGGTGATGAAGGGCATGAACGGATGCAGCATCTTCAGCAAATCATCAAAGAATTTAAGTGTTGCATCGTAGGTTATCTGGTCGATGGGCTTGCCGTATTCAGGCTTGATCATCTCCAGATACCAACTTGAGAACTCGTCCCAGAAAAGGCGATATACTGTCATCAAGGCTTCGGAGATGCGATAACTCTTGAATTGCTCGTTCATAGTAGCGTTTACTTCTTTGAGTTTGGCAGCAAACCATGAAACGGCCAATCGGTTTTCTGTGGGCTGGTCTGTATCAGTCGTTTCCCATCCCTGCACTAAGCGAAACGCATTCCATATCTTATTGTTGAAGTTTCGGCCCTGTTCACAGAGACCTTCATCGAACAGAATGTCGTTTCCGGCAGGTGCGGAGAGCATCATACCCATACGAACACCATCGGCACCATACTTCTCGATGAGCATCAGCGGGTCGGGTGAATTGCCCAGACTCTTGCTCATCTTGCGTCCGAGATTATCGCGAACGATTCCCGTGAAATACACGTGCTTGAAGGGGAAAGTGTTCCGATATTCGTAGCCTGCCATAATCATGCGAGCCACCCAGAAGAATATAATATCCGGTCCGGTAACCAAATCGGACGTAGGATAATAGTATTTGATTTCCTCATTATCGGGGTTGTTCACACCATCGAACACGGAGATGGGCCATAGCCACGAAGAAAACCATGTGTCAAGGCAGTCGCTCTCTTGTTCCAAGTCTTCAACCTGAAGTGTGGGAACCTTTTTCCGGGCTTCGGCCAGAGCCTGTTCGGCTGTCTCGGCCACAACATATTCGTTCTTTCCTTCGGCGTTCCTGAAATAATAAGCAGGAATGCGGTGTCCCCACCAAAGCTGACGTGAGATACACCAATCCTTGATATTCTCCAACCAGTGACGGTAGGTGTTCTTGTATTTCTTGGGATAAAATTCGATGTCATCGTCCATTACGGGATCCAATGCGATGTCGGCAAAATGCTGCATCTTGAGGAACCACTGCGTGGAAAGTTTAGGCTCGATAGGCACTTTGGTGCGCTCGGAGAAGCCGACCTTGTTGTCGTAGTCTTCGATTTTCTCCATCAGACCGGCCGACTGCAAATCTTTTGTTATTTGTTTCCTGACATCCATGCGGTCTTGCCCCACGTAGATGCCGGCGGCTTCGGAAATGGTGCCGTCGTCGTTGAATATGTCGATGGATTCCAAACCGTGCTTCAGACCAAGCGCATGGTCGTTGATGTCGTGAGCAGGAGTAACTTTCAGGCAGCCCGTACCAAACTGAATGTCTACATAAGTATCTTCGATAACAGGGATTGTGCGGTTTACCAAAGGCACGATGACACGCTTGCCGCGCAACCATGTGTTCTTAGGATCTTCAGGATTGATACACATGGCAGTATCGCCCATGATGGTTTCGGGGCGAGTTGTAGCTACAACGGCATAATAACCCTTGTCGTCCTTGTGAATCACATTACCTTCATCCTTGCGCGCAATGCTCGTCTGGTCTTCGGGACAAACGTAATATTTAAGATAGTAGAGCTTGGAATGTTCGTCCTTATAGATTACTTCCTCATCGGAAAGAGCCGTTTGCGCTTTGGGGTCCCAGTTTACCATGCGCACGCCGCGATAAATAAGCCCCTTGTTGTAGAGGTCTACAAAAACCTTGATCACACCTTCCGAGCGAATCTCGTCCATCGTGAAGGCCGTGCGATCCCAGTCGCATGAGCAACCCAGCTTACGGAGTTGCTTCAGGATAATTCCCCCGTGCTCATGTGTCCAGTCCCATGCGTGTTCAAGGAACTCATCGCGGGTGAGGTCGGTTTTCTTGATGCCCTGTTCGGCAAGTTTGTTTACAACCTTCGACTCTGTAGCGATAGACGCGTGGTCTGTGCCCGGCACCCAGCAAGCATTCTTGCCTTCCATGCGTGCACGACGTACCAAAATATCCTGTATGGTATTGTTCAGCATATGCCCCATGTGAAGCACACCGGTGACGTTGGGCGGGGGGATGACTACTGTATAAGGCTCGCGACCATCGGGCTTAGAACTGAAAAGCTTATTGCTAAGCCAATACTCATACCACTTCGACTCCACCTCTTTGGGGTCATACTTGCTTGCTAATTCCATTTATGTTTATCTTTTTATACCTTCTTTAATCTATAAAAACCATGCAAATTTACGAATTTTCCATCTAAAATAAGTATCTTTGCATCAAAAAGATAGAAAAGTGCATACACGAGAAGAGAAATTAGCGGCTTTCGGTAGATTATTGGATGTTCAGCATCGCTTGCGCACGGAATGTCCCTGGGATCGGAAGCAGACCATCGATAGTCTTCGCCCCAACACCATTGAGGAAGTATTTGAACTCGCCGAAGCACTGACCAAGCACGATTATCACGAGATTATGAAAGAGCTTGGAGACGTCATGGAACACGTGATATTCTATGCCATGATCGGTAACGAGAAGCAGGAGTTTGATATAGCCGATGTATGCAATCAAGAAGCAGATAAGTTGATGTTTCGCCATCCCTTTATCAATTGGAATGAAACAAAGGGCGATTGGAATATTGATAATAAGCCGTTCCATGTTGTAAACGCTGAGATGAAGATAAATTCTAAGGGACAAGTGGTTTATAAAAGTGAAGAAACATCGCTTGATGACACTCCCGAAACAGACTTGGCGGTAGAACAGACGTGGGAACAAATCAAACAAAAGGAGAAAGATGGAAACGAGAGTGTGCTGAGCGGTGTGCCCCAAGCTTTGCCATCTTTGATAAAAGCCTATCGGATACAAGACAAAGCACGCAATGTGGGCTTTGATTGGAAGAAGAAAGAAGACGTATGGGAGAAAGTGCGCGAGGAACTCAGGGAACTGGAAGCAGAACTCGAAAAAGAAGATAAGGAAAATTCAGAGAAAGAGTTGGGAGATTTCCTTTTCAGCATTATTAATGCCGCTCGACTATACCATCTCAATCCGGACAACGCATTGGAGCAGACCAATCGTAAATTCATCAATCGTTTCAATTATATTGAGCATAAGGCAAAGGAGCTTGGTAAAGCAATAGGTGACCTCAGCTTGAACCAAATGGATGCTCTCTGGAATGAAGCAAAACAATTAGAAAATCAAAACAAAAAGATATGAAAAAGCTATCCTTTTTAACCCAAACTTGTTGTGCTGTGCTATTGTTCATAGCCACATTTATTGTTGTAGGATGTCGTTTCAACTCGGAAAAGGCAGATTCGCATGAGTCAGACTCAACCCTGATAGACAATGCAATCGTAGACACCACCATCTATGGAACGTGTGGTGAGGGAACGGCCATGCACTCTTTGGAACTTATTACAGATGCCGGCGACACCATTCAGTATATTATCGGCGAGAACGAACACGGCGAACAGGATGTTCAGGGAGGCTTACTCGTGGGCGACAGAATGGCTGTGATAGAAGGCGTGGGACTTGATGGTGAGAAAGAAGCCAAGAAAGTTATCAATCTTACAACCTTGTTGGGCAAATGGGTGAGCATCGACAAGAACTTCGACATATTGGAAGGGGGAGTTGTCAGGTCTAATATCCGAGCTGAATCCAAGCCTTGGACCAGCTGGAAGATATTGAACGGACATCTCCTTTTAAACAAAGACACTTTTGATATAAACAAGTTGGGTAACGACTCGTTATACCTTGAAAACAAGCAAGGTATATTTGCTTATAAACGACCTATGTAACCTTTCGAGATTGTAAAGGAGTCATGGAGCCGTTCAAAGTGCATATTCTGGGTTGTGGAAGCGCTCTTCCCACATTGCAACACTTCGCGTCTTCACAAGTAGTGGAGATACGGGGCAAATGTTTTATGGTGGATTGTGGGGAAGGTACGCAAATGCAACTGCGACGTTCGCACGTGAGTTTTTCAAGGATACAGGCCATCTTCATATCTCATCTTCACGGCGATCATTGTTTTGGCCTAATTGGACTTATCTCAACCTTTGGTATGTTAGGGCGCGTTTCCCCGTTACATATTTATGCGCCGGAAGCTTTGGGGCCCATGCTCGATGCCATGATGCAAATGTTTTGCAATGGTTTGGATTTCAAAGTAGAGTTTCATGCAGTAGATACCAAAAGGCAATATGTGGTGTATGAGGACCGTAGCATGATTGTTGAGACGGTGCCTTTGGAGCATCGCATCCCCTGTTGTGGCTATATTTTCCGCGAGAAGCCCACATTGCCTCATATTCGGCGTGACATGATTGATTGCTACGAAATTCCTGTGAGCCAAATCAATAATATCAAGAATGGGGCAGGGTGGGTCACGCCTAAAGGTGTAGAGGTGCCCCATGAAAAGCTCACGATTCCGGCAGACGCCCCTCGCAGCTACGCCTATTGCAGCGATACGAAGTATATGCTCGAATTGCATAAGATGGTAGAGGGAGTTAATGTGCTGTATCACGAATCAACATACGACAGTTCTTGCGCCGACCGTGCCAAATTATATCATCATTCTACCGCGTCGCAGGCGGCAATGGTGGCTCGTGATGCAGGTGTCGGAAAACTTGTTCTTGGACATTACAGCGCTCGTTATCGAGACGAAGACATCTTGTTAAAGGAGGCTCAGGAGATTTTTCCTAATGCACTATTGTCCAACGAGGGTATGGTGATCGATGTAAAGTGAATGCTGGCTCAGTTGAAATTTAATGGGGAGATAAAGGCTCAGTAGACATTTACTTTTTGAGGAACACCGTACACCCCTTACGAATGTGATAACCCATGTAACCGCAAATAGGATTGAAAGCAGGATAATATGTTGTAGGAATAAAAGTTCATGCGTGTGAACTCCTACTGCACTCAGACGCCCCTAACTCATTCTTTTCTCTTCCCTCTCCATTCTACACTCTAATTTATATTCTTCGTTCTTCACTCCTCCCTCTTCACTCTAATTTATATTCTTCGTTCTTCTCTCCTCACTCTTCCCTTTTATTTATATTCTTCCCTCCTCCCTCTTCATTCTTCATTTTATAAAATATTCTTACCGTTTTTTGAAGATTATTTTCGAGTCATCCAGCACAGAAAGGGCTATGTTTTTTCGTCAAAACCACGCCGCACATTCCCAAAATTCGTAAGGGCGCTGCGATAGAGGCCTTCTCACAGCATGGTTAGGCTTTATCGGCAGTGCGAAAGAGTCTCAACCGCACTGTGGTTAAGGCCTTGTCGTCATGCCGTTTGATACTCAATCGCAGGCGATAAAATAGGAGAATAAAGGCCGATTTTTAAAAATCGCTGATTGTCAGATGTTTATAAATCGTCTCAATTTTTGCGTATTTCGAACGAAGACAAACTTATTTTTAAATACGCGAATTTGAGAGGGCTGTTTGTTCATATATTTGACCATTTCTATTTTTTCAAAACTTGCGATTGGAATAAGCCGGCATTTTCAATTATTATTCCAAAGTGCGTGAATATACAGTATCTGTTTTAAGGCGGGCACACCCCATTCACCCTCTACATTGTGCATGGTGATTATCTCCAGAAATGGATAGGTGAGCATTGATGTACCTCAATAACAAAATGAATCTTCACACTTTTTCTACTGGGCTTGAATTTTCAATGCTAAACCATATTTACTTTAATGTTAAGTCCAACACAATAGTAACCGGGTTGGACATAAAGTACGTATAAGGACTAAATAGTTCGATCCAAATGGTTAATTAATCTTAATCGTGCAATAAAACACCTGTCATACTCTCGGTATATTTCCTGAAAACCTTTATCTTTGCATCAACAGCATAAACAAAGAGGTGCGTATGGGCAACAAGATATTTTCATATTTATTATTGATATTCCTGTTTTTGGGTGCTCCACGAGTGGCCAATGCCGTTCCGGCTATAGAAATTATCGAGAATGATTTTCAAGATATTTCTATATCTGTGAATAGGGAGTCAGTCTTGCGTGTTACCGGTGCTGCCGGTGAGGTGTTGTCTATATACAATGTTACCGGTGTCAGAGTGATGTGCCTCAAGATTGATGGTGCTGACAAAAGCTATAACTTGAATTTGCCTAAGGGCTGTTATATTGTCAAGGTGGGAAAGGTAGTACGTAAAATTTCTATTCGATAGATAAACACTTGTACGCTTGAAAACCTATAGTTGGTTACTCTGTCTTTTTTTCATGATGCTTTGTTTTCAGTCATGTCATGAAAAGAAAAACAACACAAACAGTCTCCTTTCGTTGGACGACTATGCTTCCTTAACTACACCCTTATATCACATAAGTTCTCGCGAAATACGTGAGGAGATAGCAATGTTGTCTAAAACGGACGAAGATTCCACGCCTCCCGACAACCGCACACGTAATTACTATAGAGAAAAATCGCCCTTTCTATGGATTGACCGTAAGGGGATAGACACTCGTGCCGATAGTTTGCTGCAAGGCCTGCAAACAGTAGAAGAAATAGGTTTTGGCAGAGAAAAGTTTCGGTTGTCACAGATAGAATCAGACCTCAATACGGTGAGAAGTCTTGCTTTTGATGAGAAAAACAATCGTATTAATAAGGTGCTGGCCCGTCTGGAATACAATCTCACCAAAGCATATCTGAGATATGTGGCTGGGCAAGGCTTTGGTTTTATGAACCCGACCTATGTTTTCAATCATTTAGAGAAATGCGACACAGCTGCCAATTCGCAGACATACCGCACGCTCTTTGATATCAAGATTAAACATGCTGACAATGCTTTTTATCAAAAAGCGTTAAGCAAGATACTTCCTGACAGTTTAATCCCGTTTATCAAATCTGTTGAACCACAAGGGGAAGTGTATCATGCGCTTGCCAAGAAACTGCACAATTCGTCTCTATCCCGTAGGGACAGGATTTTGATTTTGGTGAATATGGAGCGATGCCGTTGGCGTATGGGAGACGTTCCGCAGGCACACGATAAATATGTTTTGGTGAACATTCCCTCGTATCATTTACAAGCCGTAGATGGACAGCACAGTTTGACGATGCGCATTGCTTTTGGGTCAGCAGCCAATAAGACTCCTCTGATGATAAGTGCGGTAAAGCGCATGGATATCAATCCACAATGGGTTATGCCGTTCAGCATCATTAAAAAGAGCATCATACCAAGGTTGGGGGATGAAGACTATTTTAGGCAGAGAAACTATTTCATACGCCATCGCGAAACGGGAGAAATAGTAGATGTCGGGAGTGTGTCCCCTCAAATGCTTGAGAGTCGCAACTACTTCGTTATCCAACGGGGTGGAGAGGGTAACGCGCTGGGTAGAATTATATTCAGGTTTGACAATAATCTTGCTATTTATCTGCACGATACATCCTCCCGAAGCGTTTTCGAGCGTGCGAAACGAGATGTCACTCATGGATGCGTAAGGGTTGAAAAACCTTTTGACTTGGCTCAGTTTATGTTGGAGGGAAAAAATGCTAAACTGATAAAAAAGATTGGTTATTCGATGAAAGCTGATGTTTCTCCATTGAATGTTAAAAGAGAGGACATGACAGACAGGATGAAGGCTGTGATCGACACGTTAGACCGCGCCCGACTTGTGGGAAGCGTTAATGTGAAACCGACAGTACCAATATTTATCCTATATTTCACGATGTATCCTGATAATGAGGGAAACATACTGACCTATAAAGATGTATATGGCTATGATCCGGTGATATACAGCTATATAAAGAACTATATTTAAGAAGCGACCATACGACGCAGTGAACGAAACCGACGAAAACAAACTGGCCCAAATGTTGGCCGACCCCAAGCAGCAGCGTGAGGCTTTCTCTATGGCTGTAGAGCAGTATAGCGAACAGCTGTATTGGAAAATTCGTCGTATGGTACTTTCTCATGATGATGCGAACGATGTTCTCCAAAACGCCTTTGTAAAGGCATGGAACAAGTTGTCCTCTTTCCAAAACAAGTCGAAGTTCTCCACTTGGCTCTATCGTATAGCGATTAACGAAGCATTGGATTTCCTTCGTCGTCAAAAATTGATTTATCAGGTAAGCCCGGACGATGATGAGAGCGTTTCTTCCAAGTTGATGTCGGATGATTATTTTGATGGAAGCCGGGCCGAAGCCATACTTCAGGAGGCTATAGCAACTTTGCCTGAGGTGCAACGTATGGTGTTCAACTTGCGCTATTTTGAGGAAATGAAATATTCGGAAATGAGTATTCTATTAGATACAAGTGAGGGTGCATTGAAGGCAAGCTATCATTTTGCTGTAAAAAAAATAAAGAGTTATATAGAAAATTCAGAGTGAAGCCATATTGGTTTGTGCCCAAATGATTTCAGAAATGCCACTTTGCACACAAACCACTCATTAAAAGCATCATATCATCGTAATCGTTTTAAACCTTTCGAGTTTTGACACGTCATACTTAAAAAGAAAGAAATGGATAGAGAAGCAAAATTCATATCAGATAAGTTCGGACATCGGACACCTTTCAAGGTGCCTGAGGGATATTTCGATGATTTAGCTTCTCGGATAATGCAGAACATCCCGGAGCAAAGGCACCACATAGAAGGAGCCCGGATTGTCGAAATGAAGGTGTCCCGTTGGCGTCGTCTGCGCCCAATCGCTATTGCTGCTGCCAGTGTATGTGTGGCCGTGTTTGGAATGGGAATATATCTGCATAGCGGAGAGAGAGGGGCTGCAGGGACCCATGCTGAACGGATGAAAGATGTTCCTTCTGCGTCTTCATACGCTGCCGTAGATGCTATTGCTGACTATGCTATGCTTGATACGGAGGATATGTATGCATACATGGAGGATGACAATTAGTTAATCATAAAAGGTAATAGTTCGTTGAAAAGGTTTTTATTGATATTAGTCATTGCCCTAACTACACTGCAGGTGTATGGTCATGGGCGTCGCAAGTTCGACCCCAAGAAGTTTGAGGCCGAACTGGAACAGTTTATTGTAACCGATGCTGCACTCACTCCGCAGGAAGCCTCTGCTTTCTTTCCGATATATAAGGAAATGCAACGCAAGCAGCGTATGCAGTTTAACAAGGTACGCCGCTATCGCCATGTTGATATAGGAGACGACAAGTCGTGTCTTGAAGCCATAAAGAACAGGGACGAAGCAGAATTAGAAATAAAGAAATTACAACAGCAATACCATTTGAAATTCTGTGAGATATTGCCGGCCAAAAAGGTGCTGCGCATTATCAGAGCAGAAGATAAATTCCACCGACAAGCTTTCAGACGGGCCACCGGAAGAAAGTAATTGTTGTTGTGTAGCACGGAGTTACCCTGCCTTTCTCCCACGCGTTTGCATCACTCGTGATGATAAGGCTCACCTTTCAATATGGTACAGGCACGATAAATCTGCTCTGTGAATATCAGTCTGACCATTTGGTGGCTGAATGTCATGTGCGACAGTGACACTTTGTCGTCTGCACGCTTGTACACTTCTTGGTCAAATCCATACGGACCGCCAATAGCAAAAATGAGCCGCCGGGTTATGTTTTGCTTTTTTTGGAGCCACGATGCAAATTCCACGCTTCTATATTCTTGTCCGCGTTCATCTAAGAGAATCAGTGTGTCAGTGGGCTGTACAAGCTTAAGCAAAAGTTCGCCCTCCTTTTGTTTCTGCTTGGTTTCCGAAAGATGTTTGGTGTTTTTAAGCTCCGGAACAATTTTTATTTCAAAGGGCATATAATGATTGATGCGTTCGGCGTAATCTTTTATGCCTGCAACAAAATGCTTATTTTGGGTCTTCCCGATTAATATAAGTATTGTTTTCATTGCAGTTTTTTGATTTGCTTTCTTGTATTGGGCAAAGTGACTCGTCTTGTCCTATATGGGAATATTGGTCCTTCCTTTTAGGATTCATCGGAAACCATCCTTTCTGCACGCGTTTCTTTTGTGAGAAAAGCTCTCCAATAGACCACAGCAGACTTGCGCCGACAACACCAACTATTGAAGAAAGTATAGCGTTTTCTATAAGAAGTGAGCAAATAACGCACGCAATTCCCGTGATTAAGAACAACCACCAGGGACGTGTTCCAAAGTAATATTCAGTCTTTATAACCACCGGATGAAAGAATCCAATTATCAGGAAAGTAAATATCGCGATAATTATCCCAGTAAAATACATATACTTTAATTTTGCTTATAATTAATGTTATCAATGGATTACAAGTGGATGAAATCCATGCAAAATTAGTAAAAATAACTAATACTGTTGCACTTATTTCAGAAAATAGTTGTTATCTTTGCGTGTAATAATACTTTAAACATATAACAAATTTATTATTATGGAAAAAACAGAACTTATAGCTCAGTGCGAGGCAAAGGCAAAACAGTGGCTGTCGCCTTCCTTTGATGAATCAACACGTGCCCAAGTTCGTGCCATGTTGGAAAATGAGGACAAAACTGATCTTATAGAAAGTTTCTACAAGGATTTGGAATTTGGTACGGGTGGCCTGCGCGGAATCATGGGCGTCGGTACTAACAGAATGAATATATATGTAGTTGGTATGGCTACACAAGGTTTTGCCAACTATTTGAAAAAGAATTTTAAGGACAAGAAACAGATTTCAGTGGTGGTTTGTCACGACTGTCGCAACAACAGCCGGTTATATGCAGAGACCGTTGCTGACATCTTTTCGGCAAACGGAATAAAGGCTTATTTGTTCGATGAACTTCGTCCTACACCGGAATGTTCATTCGCCATTCGTCATCTCGGTGCACAGGGTGGTGTCAATATCACGGCCAGCCACAACCCTCGCGAATACAATGGGTACAAGGCTTATTGGGAAGACGGTGCTCAGGTGCTTGCTCCCCATGACGTGGGTATTATAGAAGAGGTAAGCAAGGTAAGCATCGACGACGTTAAGTTTGAGGCAAACAAAGATCTGATTCAGATTATCGGCGAGGATATTGACGAGCCGTATCTTCGTGAAGTTCGCACGATCTCGATAGATCCTGAAGTGATCAAGCGACACCATGACCTTAAAATTGTCTACACCCCTCTGCATGGTGCAGGTCGTGTAATGGTTCCTCGCTCTTTGGCCTATTGGGGATTCGACAATGTGCATTGCGTTGCCGAACAGATGATAAAAGATGGCAACTTCCCGACAGTGGACCGTCCAAATCCTGAAATAGCAGAAGCGCTTACGCTTGGCTTGCGTGATGCGAAAGCACTCGATGCTGATATCCTGATGGCCAGCGACCCTGATGCAGACCGTGTGGGCATGGCATGCAAAAACGATAAGGGCGAATGGGTGCTTATCAATGGTAACCAGACCTGTCTGCTGTTCCTTTGGTACATCATCACCAATAGAAAAGCAAAGGGCATGCTGAAACCAACCGACTTTATCGTGAAGACGATTGTTACCACTGAGGTGATCCGCAAGATTGCCGAAAAGCACCATTTGGAAATGCGTGATTGCTACACTGGTTTTAAATGGATTGCCAATGAGATTCGCATTTCGGAAGGAAAACAGCAATATATAGGTGGTGGAGAAGAAAGCTATGGCTTCATGGCCGCTGACTTTGTACGCGACAAGGATGCTGTGTCTGCTTGTTCTCTGCTTGCCGAAATATGTGCGTATGCTAAGGATAAGGGCAAAACTCTGTATGATATTCTCATGGATATTTATGTAGAGTACGGCTTCTCCAAGGAGTTTACAATCAACGTGGAGCGTCCGGGTAAGAGTGGGGCAGAGGAAATTCAGCAGATGATGGTGAACTTCAGAAACAATCTCCCGAAGGAACTCGATGGCTCTAAGGTTGTTCTTTGGAAAGACTTTAAGTCGCTTATTGCCAAAGATGCTGACGGCAAAGAAAGCAAACTTGATATGCCGGACACAAGCAATGTGCTACAGTGGTTCTGCGAAAACGGCACGAAGGTTAGCGTGCGTCCTTCCGGAACGGAGCCGAAGATTAAATTCTACATCGAAGTAAAAGACGTAATGAGCGATGCGTCACAATACGACGAACTGGACAAAAAAGGTGCAGAGCGGGTAGAGCGCATCAGCAAACAATTAGGCCTGTAAGCCGAACGGATGCAAACAGCAATATGCTTTATATTATGACCGAATAGAGCATTGCTAAATAATCGACTAAAATCCTCATGAATGACTGATCAAAGTAATCATGAGGATTTTTTCGTTAGTCT
This sequence comes from uncultured Bacteroidales bacterium, assembly GCA_937995875.1. Lineage (GTDB taxonomy): Bacteria > Bacteroidota > Bacteroidia > Bacteroidales > Bacteroidaceae > Prevotella. Next base: position 38,739 of record CALKIW010000146.1, read on the forward strand.
TGTGTTATCATATAGAGCGTGGCTTGACGCCAGCACAATGTGCTATTCTTTTCTCGAAGTTCTTTTGTATAGGGAAATAGTCGAAAATATTGGGCTATACAAGTTTGACCGTTATTTTCAATAGCAAGGAATCATGGAAAGGGAGTTTCTTGCCATTTTGCTGTGTCGAAAAGACAGGTGTGACAAGCTTACCAATTTCTGAACAGTTCAAACCCAAACTTAAATCCCATCATTCGGTTGCCCTGCCCACTGCTTACAAACAGTCCGCACGAGAACAGTCTCGTAGTGAATCCGTAGCCCAGTTCTACATAGGGATGGATGTCTTTCACATCGAGCACCGATAGGTAAATGCGTTCCATTTCCATGAAATGTCCGAGTTTGGGAATCCAGCTAAGCAACAGCAGAGGGCTTGCGTAGGTCAGGTTAGAACGAATGTAGTATTCGGAAGTGTTGTAGGTGTCGCTGCGCAGCAGTTCAAACTCGCCGCTCCAGTCGTCGTTCCAACCTCCGGGAATGTTGTTTTCCTGAAAGTTCTCGTAGTTCAGGAAATATGCTTTCTTGTCTTTCCATGTGTAAAAGCCGCATCCAACACGCATTTGTATGGACTTGAGTTTATGCAAACGGTGAATATATTCCCCATTGAATTCCAGTCGTTCGTAGGCCGTATTCGATTTCATAATACCCTTGATGCTTCTGTCGTAGTCTGCGGTAAATATTGGGCCACGCCATCCCCAGGGTCTTATTTGCAGTTGGAGGATTGGGGCAAACGATTGGTAGTTGTGCTTGAGTCCTAATGTTTCAAATGCTTTTTTATGTATGGCCACCCGTTGCTGATAGAGTGTACCGAATTGTATTCCCACATATTTGGACAATTCATAGTTAAACAGCAGACGGAAATCCTTTTGCTTGAACTCGTTGAGCAGGTCAAAATCAGGCAGGTTTTGCCCAACGGTGTCAGGATGTTCCTGCTCCACATCGCGTTTTATCGAATGGTTTCGGATGTGGTTTCCGTTTCCGATTTCCAGTTTGATGTACCCGTTTCGACGTTTGTTGTAATAGTAAAATATGGGGATGCGGTAGTAAAACTGCCGTTGTTTGAAAGCGTAGCCGGCTTTGAGACGGGCCGACAGCTCTTGATTGGGGTTGAACTGATAGATGGCACGAACATCGAATTTATAGGTGAAGCCGCGACGATGGTCGTAGCCCATGTATAGGGGGTTGAGAATAGGATTGACGCGGATATATCCCTGATTGTTCATTCCGAAATTTGTTTTCACACGGTTGAGCACGTTGTCTTCTATTTTTTCCAGAAAAATTGTTCCGGAATGTTTCTTTCTGTGCGCACTACCGTTGTTAAGATTCTGTATGGAGTCGCGTTCACGTTGCTCGGCAAACATGGCTGCGTACAGTTTCAGTGAGTGCTGATCAAGGATGTCCGGACGCACGAAACACATTTTTTTGTAGTCGTTTTCGTCTTCAATGCTGTCGCATAACACTTGTGGCATGTTATAATAGGCAACCAAATCTCCTGTTACCCTGTTGCCTATGAATCTGAATCGAGTGCGAAGTTCACATTTGTCGGGAATCAAACTGCGATAGCCTTTCTTACCCATATAGAGCGTTAGCTCGAAGTTTATCATGTCGTACTCTCCTGAAAACGAACATTTCAGAATCTTTCCGGATACGGGATCCACCAGTGCGTCGCCCCTGACAATCTGTGTGTTTTTACGCTTGGGCGTATAATATACGCGTATGGTGCCTTCGCGAAGCGTGTCTGTGGTATAATGATAGAACTTTCTGTTTTTATGATTGAAAGGAGAGAGGAGGTTGTCTCCGACAATCGTCTCATCGTAGATTTGAGGCGTCAGATATTTTATAAAAGCCTTCATGGCATGATGGCGTCGTGGCACGGTGGTGGTGCGGAGCAGCAGTTTTGATTCATAGTCGCCAAACCGGTGCATGGTGACACGGCGGTAGGTTTCGCCAACGTATTCCCGCTGGACGCTATGCGCAATGGCATAGACCGAGGGCACGAGCAACAGTGTGGGATTCTTGCGTTCCACGTTAAATTTGAAACGGGTGTATTCGTATGTCGTTTCTTCTATGGCAACCGTCGTGTCGATGGTAGACGCGTATTGATAAATGCGATCAATGATATCCAAACGAGAAGGCTCGTCTGCCAAAACAGACAGAAAAGCATTTGCGGTTAGGCATATCATCAAAAAATATCGCTTCATTATACAGCTCTATTTGCAATAGGGGCAACTCGATAAACGATATGCAATATTCGTGAATTTTATTGATATATGCAAGAAAAACGATTGCAAAAATGAAATAAAGTCCTCAATAATTGCCGTTTGCTTAAATTTGCAACAGAAGTATAGTTGTGTGGTATTTTTCTTTACACAAGTCCCTTTAAAATTCGATTATTCAAAAACATGATGCCTTCCGTTCGAAATATGCGAAATATACGGAAGTTCATAAGTGTCTATAGTTCAGTATGTTGGGTAAAACTCCCTTTTCGCGTCCTCTTTTGTCATTTGCGGTTAAGTATCAAATGGCATCGCGAGAGAGACTTAACCGCGAGGTGAATGAGCTTTAACCGCATGGCCGTTAAGCCCTCACCATACTGCCGTTAAGGCTTCGTCGCAGCGCGACTGAATAAAAGTTTCACAAACGTGGCTGTTTTTCCGCTTTGGGAATAGATGTTGAGGGCGGAAACATAGCCCTTTTTGCTCTGGATGCTCCGAAAATAAACACTGAAAAATGGTAATTTATTTTTATGAATACGAAACTGGTGATCAGGTGAGAATGTGGGAATGCAATAGAATAAGGTGGCTTGTTCTCAAAGTTACATCATGCGTGAGGAAACTGCATGTATTTTAGATTGTCATTGATTTATTGAACAACTTAAGGACTGATGATTAAAAATAATTGAAAAAATAAATGCCAAAAATTTGTTCATTCAGAAAATAGTTGTATCTTTGCAACCGCATTTAGAGAAATGCCTCTGTAAAGAGTTTAATGCGGCAATAGCTCAGTTGGTAGAGCACGACCTTGCCAAGGTCGGGGTCGCGAGTTCGAGTCTCGTTTGCCGCTCTATTTTTTGAATAAATCCAAGAGAAGTCGGGAACTTCTGTATGCCCAGGTGGCGGAATTGGTAGACGCGCACGTTTCAGGTGCGTGTGTTTTTAACGTGCAGGTTCGAGTCCTGTTCTGGGCACCATTTATTTTAAATGTATATATGTTGGAGAGGTGGCGGAATTGGTAGACGCGCTACTTTGAGGGGGTAGTGTCAATTGTGACGTGGGAGTTCGAGTCTCCTCCTCTTCACTTATATTATTTTTTATTTGTGCGGCAATAGCTCAGTTGGTAGAGCACGACCTTGCCAAGGTCGGGGTCGCGAGTTCAAGTCTCGTTTGCCGCTCTTTTTTATAAGAGAAACATTACTACTCAATGAATTTATATTTAAGGTATTTTGATAATGAGACGCTCGTCTCCAATGTAGACGATGCGATCGATTTTTTACATTCAATTCAAGACATAAACGTTACTCCGGAAATGGAGGCCGATATTCGTGAATATGCAGAGAGTGATGTTTTTTTTCCAAAGCGTTATAAGATAAGAGCTCACGTATATTTCATCATTATCAAGACTGTGGCACCAACCATGCTCGACTTTAAGCAGAAAAAGGGCGTTAAAAACTTTTCTAACAATGCAGACCGACGCGGCCAGATGGACAATGCGATGACGCAGCTCACAGAGATTCATGAGGGCTGGTACGAGGGCGAGCTTAATTTCAAGCGTGTGGTGTTGATTCCTTCAACGGGCAAGCACGAATACAGAGATACACAGTTTGTAGCGCGTTGCAAGGCGAATTCCGGACAGGATTGCTACAACCGAATTGTGGATCATCTTCGTGGCCGGGTGGACAGGCGCAGTCAGTTCCCATCGGCTAAGGGAAAGAATTTTCGTTTCAAGTATTTGGGAATGTGGAAATGATATAGCGCAAACAGGAATATTCACTCCTAAAAACAATAGTTATGAACAAAGTAATGCTTATTGGTAATGTTGGCAAAGAGCCGGATGTGCGATATTATGATGCAGATCAGGCTGTGGCCAAGGTTGCTTTGGCAACGTCGGAGCGTGGCTTCACGCTGAAGAATGGTACGCAGGTGCCCGACCGCACAGACTGGCATAACTTGGTGTTCTACCGTCAGATGGCAAAGGTGGTAGAGCAGTATGTTCATAAAGGAGACAAGCTGTATGTTGAGGGCCGTTTGCGCTATAATAATTATGATGACCCACAAGGCAGACGTCGCTATGTAACAGAGATTTATGTAGACAACATGGAGATGCTCACACCTAAGCGAAAGCCTGAAGCAGACACGCAGGTCGAGGAACAAAGTAAACCGCAAAAGGAAGACGGTCCGCTTCCGTTTTAAAGATATAAGAATTGGATATTTTTAATATACAACAGTTAAACGATTTAGTGGTCTTTCACCCCATGACCATAGGAGTTGTCATAGCAGCCATATTGGCTGCTATGCTGCTTTTTTTGTCAGGATTTGCCAGTGGTTCCGAGATTGCTTTTTTCAGTTTGTCACCACAGGACGCCGATCAGTTGGATGCCGAAAAAAACGAGATAGATGCCGACATAGAGATGTTGCGCCAAGACTCTGAACGCACACTTGCAACCATTCTGATTACCAACAATTTCGTGAATGTTACGATAATCATGCTCTGCAATTACGTCTTTTCGTCATTGGTGACATTTAAGGCGGAATGGTTGGAGTTCTTCTGCATCACGGTGTTGCTGACATTTTTGCTGCTTCTTTTCGGTGAAATTATGCCCAAGCTGTATATGCGACAAGATGCTTTGAATTTTTGCCGTAAAGCAGCAAAGGGTATTATCTTTCTAAGACGTTTGTTTTGGTGGTTGGGCACGGTGCTGATCAAAAGCGGGACGATAGCAGAGAAAGCTGTGCCTAAGGAGAATCGGCAGCTTAGCGTTAATGATTTGGAGCAGGCGCTGGAATTGACGGACAAGGAGGAAATCAAGGAAGAACAGAGCATGCTTCAAGGCATTATACGCTTTGGGGACGAGACTGCCAAGGAGATTATGACGAGCAGGCAGGACATCGTAGACGTCGATATTCGCAGTTCATATCAGGAGGTTCTCGATTGTATAGTCAAAAACAATTATAGCCGCATTCCGGTGTATCAGGACAATGATGACAATATACGTGGTGTGTTGTACATCAAGGACTTGCTGCCACACCTTTCCAGATCGGCAGATTTTCGTTGGCAGAGTCTGATGCGTCCTCCATATTTTGTGCCGGAAACCAAGAAAATTGATGACTTGCTGCATGAATTTCAGGAAAACAAGGTGCATATTGCTATTGTAGTGAATGAATTTGGCGGAACGAGTGGACTGGTAACACTGGAAGATGTCTTGGAAGAGATTGTAGGAGAAATCAATGATGAATATGATACTGATGACGACAGTTACTCAAAATTGAACTACAACACTTATCTTTTTGAGGGGAAAACATTGTTGAGTGACTTCTGTAAGATTCTTCAGATCGATGCTGATGAGTTTGCTGCAGAGTATCCTGACGCAGACACGCTGGCCGGTTTGCTCTTGGAAATCAAGGGAGATTTCCTGAGTATACACGAAAGGGTTGATTATAAGAACTTCAAGTTTGAGGTGATGAACGTTGAAGGCCGTCGCATCAGTCGGGTTAAGGTGACAATTACATAGTTTTTGGTGGCATGCCTGTTATAAGAGACGAGTTTTGCGAAGACGATGTTCGGTTGTGTATATGGCATATAATCGAAACAGCGGAGGATCTGCCCCACCCCCGAAATGTTGATCTTTCCAACGTTCGTTCTATAGCTCGTAAACGGGAAATACTCGCTGTATATGCGCTGTTGTCTTATATGACGGGCAGAGATGACCTCCTTATAGAGCATGATGAAAGAGGAAAACCCCAGATACAAGGGTGGTATTTGGGTATTAGTCATACCAAAGGGTGGGCTGCTCTGATACTTTCGAAACGTCGTTGTGTGGCCGTTGATATAGAGTATATGTCGGATAGGGTGTCAAGGGTGGCCCCTCGCTTCATGCGTCCTGATGAAAAAACAGACAGTCTCCTTTGCCAACTCGTCAGTTGGAGCGCAAAGGAGACTGTCTATAAATTGTTGAGTGCTGAAAACCTTAAATACGATGAAATGCGTCTGAAGCCTTTCGATCCTTTGGCAAAGGGAAGGCTCGAAGTTGAGAACTTGAAGAATGAGAACAGCATCATGGTTGATTACGAGCTGAATGAAGGCTATGTGCTCACTTATGCCTCATTGGACAGCCGTGAGGGGCTTTGCTGATTGTTCTTCGCAGACAAGTATAGGATAGTCGATTTTTCTTTTCCATGCTTTCAGGTAATTTCTCCATTCTCTTGCGGAATGGTAGCCGAAACTCTCGTTCGCACTCGTATAAGTAAGGTGGTATCGGATGTGATTGCCAACGGGTTTGATTACGGTGCAATAGTTGTCTTTGTTGGCCGGCATTTCCTTGACGCGGTATTCTCGCGGCACATAGATGCCAAGTCCTACGGTTTCACGTTTCCCATTGATGGTGTCCGAAGTGGGCCAGTCGGCTCCCCAGCATCCTCTGAGACCGTCGTTATCCCCCAATTCTTCTGAATTTTTTACGTTGATGATGCCTGACGAAAATTCAGTGGCAGACATATCCCTATTAAATGTGACATCCACGTCAAAGTCCCTGCGTCCCGCATACAACGTATATCTGAGCGTCATATTAACAGGTTCTGTGCCCGGAGCGATGGTCCAGCCGGCATCTTCAACCTCAACGACAGTTCGAATGGGGCCTTTCGACAATATCCTCTGGGTGCGATTTTCCACATCATCGAGCATGGTAGGTGTCGTTCCGTCCCATCCCCGCAACGCCCCTAAGCCAAAAGTGTTGCCTACCCACAGCACATCATCGCCATATCCTAAGGCTTTCTGCGCCTCCGAAGTATAGAATTGGGTCTCTCTTAATTCAAGTCTTTTGTGAAATTTTCCATAAAGATCTATGGTCTGTCGCTTGTCCATATAAATGCGCATGGCAATTAATTCGTTCTCAAAAGCAATGCCATGATGGTGCAACACTTGATATGGGTTGCCGGTCTCCTTATCAATCGTGATGGACGATAGATAGATGTCGTGTTTGTTTTTCTCCTTTACCTTAGGATTTCTAAGAACAATTTCTGCATAGGTCTTGGCTGGATATACACGTGGTTTCCCATGATGATATAAAGTGATAGATGCGGTTTGAATTGTTTTTTCGGCAATATCGGTCATGAAACATAGCTCATCCATGATTCCATCTTTATCCAAATCATCAAGTTGGCACGGCGTTTCCACACCGTCTATCTCGACAACGGCAGATTTGACAGAGCCGTATTTATGCAACTGCACTACCACAGGAGCATTGCTTTGGGAAATTTTCGACGAAAGTTTTAGTTGAATGGTCTGTTGAGCCGACGTATTTATGCAGGCCAACCATACAATGATGATGAGCAGATATTGTTTCATAAGTATTTCTTGTTTGTTTTATTGTGAACAAAATTAGCAAATATTTTCATGAAAGGTCTACGGTAATATGAACTCTTTTGCCGTTTTTTAAAGAAAATAAAAATAAATAAATTTTTTTTGTGATAATATTAACTTTTTTAGCTTATTATTTGTTTTTTATTCCAATTTTTAGTATTTTTGCATACAAAATACGTGCTTTTAGATTGTCACACAGGTTATTTTACATATTAATTGCAGCAATCACGTTGTTCAGTGCTTGTGAATTCAAACTGAAACCAAACGAAGATGATAATGATGCCGCTCATATTAAAGTAGAACGATATGATCGGTTGCAGAGTCGTTATCTCATCACGGGTGATTTCTCCGCATTGCAGGAGATGAACACCGAATATCCAATCGAAACGCGCACGTTGGTTGAGAAGATGCTCCGGATAGGCGAAGTCGGAGACCATAATATCAACGAGAAGTTCCTTCGCTTCTATCAAGATTCAACGTTGCAGTCTATCATAAGCGATGCTGGCTCTGAGTATGCTGATATGGACGATATCAACAAGCAACTGAAAATGGTTTTCCTTCAGTTGAAGGAATGGCTCCCCAATATGCCTATCCCCAGAGTTTACGCTCAAATTGGAGCACTCGACCAGAGCATTGTGGTAGGAGAGAGAATGATAGGAATATCTCTTGACAAGTATATGGGAGCCAAATATCCGATATATCAGCGATACGATTATTCGGCGGAACAGTTACGCACGATGGGGCGTAACTATATAGTGCCAGACTGTGCCAGCTTTTATTTACTAAGCTTGTATCCTATGGAAAACTATGACAGTCGTACGCAAATGGAGAAAGACCTGCACATGGGAAAAGTGATGTGGGTTGTCAACAAGGCGATGGACAAGCAAATATTTACCACAGACTATGTAAATATCGTGGATAGATATATGGATAAACATCCTGATGTGTCGATTTCCGAATTGTTGGAAAGCGACGACTACAGCAAGATAAAATAGTTTGTTTCTCTAATTTCTTTAGCTTATTCTTGTGGATTTGGCAAAGGAGATAAATTGAATATCTCGGAAGGAGTCTTGCGTCTGAGCACATTCAGCTTAAAATCGGCTTCCGGTCCGTCTCCCGCAACAATACCATGAGAGCGCAAGACCTGCTTTACGCTTTTCTCTGCCAAGTCCGGATGGTTGTTCTCATTGCTGAGATGACATAGCCATACGTGTTTGAGCTTCGGCGTAGCATTCTCAGCAAGTGCCAGCGCACAGTCCAAATTACTCATGTGCCCATAGGGACCGCGAATTCGAGTCTTAAGATGTTCCGGATAAGGACCTCGTTCAAGCATTTCGGGCTCATAGTCGGCCTCTATAACTAAGTAGTCGGCTTTACTGATGTAGAACTTTATTTCGTCTGTCAGGTGGCCGATGTCGGTCATGAATACAAATGTGATATCTTTGTATTGAATGCAATAGCCAACATTATCGGAACTGTCGTGAGGAACATCGAAAGGGGTGATGGTGAAGTCATCAAGTTGGAACGGGGTGTTCTTCTCGATTATTTTTACTCGTTCCGGCATAATTTTCGTCCGCACACACCAGTTATTTTCTATTCCAATGTGTACTTTATGGGTAGAGTAAACGGGCAGGTTGTAGTCTTTGCTCAAACTTCCCACCGACTTCACATGGTCTGCGTGGTCGTGGGTAACAATCAGGTTTTTGATATTTGACGCTTGTATTTTATAGTTCCTGAAATACTTCTTCAGCGTCCTGATGCCCAGTCCTGCATCTATGAGGAGGCCGGAGTTTTCGGTAAACAAGTAACTACAGTTGCCACTGCTCCCACTTCCAAAGGATATATAATGTAACATTTATGTTCAATTTTTCTGCAAAGGTATGCAAAACAAAGTAGAATATCGATTGGGAATGTGTAAAATTTTATAATAAATATATTGTTGAATCTTTTATTGAAAAGACTGCGCGCTATACTTCATAAAATGGATTCGGCGTTCCCTTTCTATGAAAAATATTGCTGACCATGTAATATTCTGCAAAAAAACACCTACATTTGCATTATTCTAACAGATGTGTTCCATGCAAGGTAATATAAAGTTTGTTCGTTTTTTCTTGTTGTTTCCTGTTTTATTGATAATGGGATGCCTATCTCTTTGCTCGTGTGGGAATGGCAATGAAGACCAACTTACGGAAACCGTATCTTCATTTTCAGACTCGTATTTTAATTGGCAGTATTTTCGTTCCGTAAAATATTGCACTCCCGACTCAAAGCAATGGTTGAGTTATATGGCTTCTCAAGTAAATGAATCAGATGTTGAAGCCCTTCGCGCACAAGAAGAAGGGGCTACTGTGGAAATAGAAGATGTCGATATGTTGCAGGGAGATAGCGTAGCAAAGGTAAGGGTAATCGTTTGTAACTACCTGAATATGGACACAATAGGAGTAAAGGGAAGAATGGTGGATAAGGCTTTATTCGTGATTCCTGCAAGGCGGAATAATGGTGTTTGGAAGGTACAACTTACTGCTCCTTTGCGTGCTGTGAAAGATTGAGAAAATACCCTAATTTGTAAAGTTTGAAAACCAATAATGACGGGGAAGTGCCTGTCAGATTGTTTCTCCATGTGGTTTTCATGATGCGATAAAGCCATAAGAAGAGATATTTAGGGGTGCTATTCAAATTTGCTGCCACACGCAGGAGAGTGGAAAATCCTTTCAATTCGTTTTGGAATTGATAAAGCGTTTGCAAGCCTTCTTCTGTCTTAGCCACAAAATGGGCATTGGATTCATAGTCAAAGAAACCGATAGGAGCGTCTATATGCAGAACGTTTATATTGTTTTCTTGCAGTTCCTTGCCCAGCATTACATCCTCATACCCGTATTTAACGAAGCGTTCGTCCAGAGGGTGGGCAAGCATAAGCTCGCGCTTAATAAGCAGGTTAGAAATGTTAAAACTTTTGAAGGGATATTCCTTTCGTATTTTCACTTGGTGCTTGGGGGCTGCAGCCTTTTCGTATAGCCATCTTAAATTCGAGTCGGGACCGGGCATCATCCTGTATCCGCCATAACAAACCTTTGTCCGTTTACTTGCTTCTACAAACTGCGAGAGGTAGTTGTCGGTGATGATTTTGCCGTCGCCATCAATAAATAAAAGCCAATTCCCCTGCGCTTCCCGGGCAAGAAAGTTGCGAATGCGGGCACGTCCCACATTCTTGTTCCTCCGAATATATCTGCAATTAGGGATTTTGTTGATGCCGTCATTCTCCTTGACAATATTGCCATTGGTAGATGCGTCGTCTGCCACCACAATTTCCCATTGCAATCCTTCTATGCTTGCAGACTGTTCAGACAGTTTGGTGACCAGTTCGAGGCAGCTGTTGTTGTATGATGGAATGACAATGGAAATCATACAAGTTTGTCTTTCAGATACTTGCCTGTGATGCTTTCCTTGCATGCTGCAATCGTTTCAGGCGTACCGGTGCATACAATATTTCCACCGGCATTGCCACCTCCGGGTCCCAAGTCGATCACCCAATCGGCCGACTTGATGACATCCAAGTTGTGTTCGATGACCAGAATGCTGTGTCCCCTTTCTATCAAAGCATCAAAGGCTTTGAGCAGCCGGGTGATGTCGTGGAAATGCAACCCGGTGGTAGGCTCGTCAAAAATAAACATACTTGGCTCTTGCTTTTCCTGACCGATATAGTAGGCGAGCTTTACACGTTGGTTTTCACCACCTGAAAGCGTGGACGAGCTTTGCCCCAGCTTGATGTATCCCAACCCTACGTCTTCCAACGGTTGGAGACGGCTTACAATGCCTTTCTGCTTATGTTTACCGAAAAACACAAGGGCTTCCGACACCGTCATGTTCAGCACATCGTATATATTCTTACCCTCAAACCTCACATCAAGCACATCTTGTTTGAAGCGTTTGCCATGACAGGTTTCACATTCCAACACAAGGTCGGCCATAAATTGCATTTCTACAGTAATGACGCCGGCTCCCTTGCACTCCTCACATCGACCGCCATCTGTGTTGAATGAGAAATATTGCGGTCTGAAACCGAGTTGCTTGGCCAACGGTTGTTCGGCAAACAGCTGACGTATGGCATCGTATGCTTTCAGGTATGTGGCCGGATTAGAACGCGTGCTTTTGCCTATGGGATTTTGGTCTACATATTCTATATGGCGTATTTCCAGCCAGTCTCCATCGAGAGAGAGAAACTCTCCCGGTGCATCGCACACCTCGTTCAGACGCCGCTTTATGGCAGGATAAAGTATGCCTTTCACCAGACTTGACTTGCCTGAGCCCGACACACCCGTTATAACGGTCATCACATTGAGTGGAATTTCTGCGTTGATGCCGTGCAGGTTGTTCATTCGGCAGCCATTCAGTTTGACCGACTGATTCCACGACCGTCGGGAAGTGGGTACGGCAATCGTTTCTGAATGGGTGAGATATTTTATCGTGTAGCTTCTTGGATAGATCTCCGGCAGGGTTTTGTCTTTGGAGGGAAGGTTTTTTTTGAGTGCTTCGGGAACGTTGCCCTCGTACACAATTTCCCCACCATTGTTGCCCGCATCGGGTCCGATGTCAATCAGCCAGTCGGCCTCACGCATAATTTCTTCATCGTGTTCCACCACAACGACGGTGTTGCCCAGCTCTTGAAGTTCGCGCAGCACATGGATAAGACGGTTGGTGTCGCGGCTGTGCAGCCCTATACTCGGCTCGTCGAGAATGTATAGACTCCCCACCAACGACGAGCCCAGCGAGGTGGTCAGGTTGATGCGCTGGCTCTCACCACCGGACAGCGAGTTGCTCAATCGGTTTAGGGTGAGATAATCCAATCCAACGTCGCACAGAAACTGCAACCTCGATTTGATTTCCGTGAGCAGTCTCTTGCTTATCTCCTGCTCGTGTTCATTGAGTTCAAGCCGGTCAAACCATTGCGCCAGATTCAGCACGGGCATCTGTGTCAGGTCTGAGATGCTCCGCCCTCCAATCTTCACCCATTCGGTCTCCTTTTTCAGTCGGGTTCCCCTACAGTCAGGACAGATGGTTTTGCCCCGATACCGACTCATCATGACACGATATTGAATCTTATACTGATTTTCCTTGACCATTTGGAAAAAGGAATCGATGCACACGCTGTCGGCTTTCCGCTCGCCATTCTTTTTTGTCTCAGAGGGGAGCCCATGCCACAGCATATCTTTCTCTTTGGCAGAGAGTTCGAGATATGGTTTGAATATGGGGAAGTCGTCTTTTAGTGCTCGTCGGCAAAATTCTTCCTGCCATTGCTTCATTTTGTCACCGTGCCAGCACTGTACGCAGCCATCGTAGACAGACAATGTGGAATTAGGGATGACCAGTTTTTCGTCTATGCCGATGACGCTGCCAAAGCCTTCACACGTAGGACAGGCACCCAGTGGAGAGTTGAACGAAAACATATTGTCGTTGGGCTCTTCAAATTTGATGCCGTCGGCTTCAAATCGGGATGAGAAATCATAACAGATATTGGAAGGTAGAAACAACAGTCTACAGCTCCCGTCACCTTCGTACATTGCTGTTTCCACAGAGTCTACAAGACGGGCCACAACGTCTTTCTCCCGTGAAACGCTCAGTCGGTCGATGATGAGAAAGAGCGGTTTGTCAGACTTGTTTCGGTCCGTGAAGGTCTGAGCATCGAGCACGTCCTCTATGCGCATCACCTCGTCGCCGAGCATCATACGCGTGTAGCCCTCCTGAAGATACATCTCCAACTGCTTGTTGATGGAACGTCCCTTTATCGTGTGGAACGGGGAGAGAATCATGTATTTGGTCCCCTCAGAATATTGCATCACCTGCTGCAATATATCTTCGGTAGAATGTTTTTTCACTTCCTGTCCGGAGATGGGAGAGAAGGTGCGGCCTATGCGGGCATAGAGGAGCCTTAAATATTCGTAGATTTCAGTAGAGGTGCCGACGGTAGATCGGGGATTGCGGGAGATTACTTTCTGCTCAATGGCAATAGCGGGAGGCAGCCCTTTGATAAAGTCACATTCCGGTTTTTTCATGCGTCCCAAAAACTGTCGGGCATAACTCGACAAACTCTCTACATATCGCCGTTGTCCTTCGGCATAGAGAGTGTCAAAAGCCAGAGACGATTTACCTGAGCCGGAGACCCCGGTTATGGCCACGAACTTGTTGCGCGGAATGCGTAGACTTATATTTTTCAGGTTGTTCACCCTTGCCCCTTTTACCTCAATATATTTTTCTTCCATATTCGAAATTCAATCAATGAACATTATACAAAAATACAATTTTATTTTTAAAATGCTTTGAATTGCCTTAATAAATATCGGGGATCGATGACCTGTGCAGAACTGCGACAACGTTTTGAGCGGTGAAATGATGTTGTCAGTTGTCAATAAAACTTCACTGTAATCTTGTTCGGATTTACGGACGTTCTGGAGACGAAACCGTGTCCGTTCCTTGTTTTTTGTGCCATATAATCACAGAGAAATCTTGTCGCTTATGCGTTTAGAGTCTTATCGCGATGCGTCGAAGCCTTAATGGAGAGTCGGTTAGGCTTGATCGGCTGTGCGGTTAGGCCTTAGTCGGGATGCCGATAGGCCTTAATCGCACGGCTCATCATAGCAGAAATCTGAACTGTTGGGCAGAAATGTGTGTAATTTGCTCGTACTCAAATAGTTGCTAACTGCTTAAAATTTGGGCGTATTTCGGACAAAAGTTTATGTGTTTTTAAATACGCGAAACCTGCGAGGACTTTTGTTGAGTTTTTTATATCAGGTTTATGATTGGGAAAATGAAAAGTGGACCTATCCTGAAAGATAGATCCACTTTGATATTTTTTTACAGTTTTTTCTTTAGAAGAACAAGTAACGGTTGTCTACTACGTTTGCCTTGATGTATAGCTCGTTCATGAAGTTGCCGGCATTTTGCATAGACTTCTGACGCAGTTTCTGTTCTTGTTGTTTGGCGTCGAACTTGGCTTCATTCTTGGTACGCTTAACGACCTTGAACTGATAAACACCTGCTTGTCCCTTTACCGGATGTGAAGAGAATGCGCCTTGCTTGGTAGCGGCCACAGCACCACTCAGTGCTGGCTCGCTGGCTCCGGTAGCCTGCACGAAGACAGGAGCGGCGAAAGTCACCTGATTAACGTCTATCACCTGAGCACCTTTAGCCTTAGCAGCAGCTATACTGTTGGCTGTCTTAGCCTTGGCAATCAGCTGTTCAGCTTTCTTGTCGCGCATGGCTTCCTGTTTCACCATTTCGTTCACCTGAGCATCATCGAGCCCACGATAGCCAACAGGATGAATCTTTTCACAGATGACAATCAGAAGGTTGTTACCGTTGTCACCGCATTCGTACATCTGGGAAACCTCGCCTTCATCGGCATTAAACAGCCACTTCAGGGCGTCGCGGGTAGAGCGGATGCCAGCCAGATAATGTTGTGCTGTTGTTACATCCTTAGCCTCTTGAACTCTGTAGCCATTCTTGGCAGCGTTCTTGACAATGGATTCCGGTGTCTGGTTGGCACTGGCAAAAGAGCTGAACTTGTTGAATATGCTTCCACGAGTCTCCTTAGAGTAGTCTATGTTTTTCTTGACAACCGCAGCAGTGTATTTGTTAATCATGTTAGTCCTATCCAATACCTGCACGATGATGTTGCCCTGTGTCAGTGAGATGTTTTTCATCTGGTTTACACCCATTGTCATCAGGTCGTTGAGATACCCTTTAGTGTCCTTGTCCATAGACGGTGCAAGCTCGTACTGGCGTGTTGTGAGCCATTGTTCCTGACCATCCTGACCGTATTTCTTGGCAATAGCGGCAAAGTCGGCACCGGCGCTTAGAGCGTTGTAGATGGAGTCAGCACGCTTGTGAGCCTCGTCGGCAGTGGTACCACCCACTTGGATTGCACGGAACTTCACAGAGTCGGGAAGCTGTTGTTTAGCCACCAGCTTCACAATATTCAAGGTGTTGTCCATCGTGTTTTCTACGGGTCCCAGCGTTTGGCCTACAGACATAGAGTCGAGCTTCTGTGCGATGTCTCTTGGGAAAGCATCTTTGCTTACGGGGATACCAAGATATGGCACTGATGATGTGGTTTTACGAACGATGTCTGCGGGGTCGGCTGCTGCGGCAAGTTGCTTTGCATATTCGTCGAATTCCTTGCGCATAGCAGCACGGTCGGCTGCAGAAGCATTGATCTCTACGCTAACGTATTTGATGTCGCGACTTTCCACATACTGCTGGAAACGGTCTTTCATCTCCTCGTATTTCTGCTTGAGTTCAGATTTGCTCACCTGAACTTTTGCATCGTCAATGCTGGAATAGGGGTAGGCTGCAAGTTGAATTTGGCTTTCCTGACTTTCGTCTTCAAAACTTTTTTTAGCTTCTATCGGATTGGAGAGGAAGCTGTGTGCAAGCAAGCCGTTGTATTTCTGGATAAGCAGCTGCTGACGAAGAGACTTCTCTACGTAGTTCCAATATTTGTAAATAACCTGCATCTGTTCGGAAAGTTGCGGGTTGACCTGCTGCTGGGTCTTGTATTGAGCCAAGAACTGCTTGAGCTGGTTGGCATCGAAACGTCCGGTTTGCTGGTTTACGAATGGCGTAGACATCAGCATTTGATTGGTCCCCTCGTTGAGAACGTTCTGCATCTCAGCATCGGTAACGGTCAAGCCGAGCTTGTCGCATTCACTCTTGATGATTTGATATTGCACGTAGCCTTGCCATACTTGGTCGCGAAGCTGGTTGAGTTGCTGATCGTTGAGATTCTCCTGCCCCATGAGTTTCATGGCTTCCTGAGCTTCGTCTACGAGTTTCGCAAACTCTTCGTAACTGATTTTTTCACCTAACACTTCACCGATTTGTTGGCGCTGGTTGTTCTGTGACGACTCACAAGAACGGAAGGCCTCTTCGGCGATGAAAGCAAACAGGCCAATACCAATAATAATTATCAGCGTGATGCCTCTGCTTCTGATTTTTCCTAATGCTGCCATTTGATTTAAATGATTATTTTGTTTATTTTTATTGTTTCTTTGTTTAAGATGCTCTTATATACGAAAGGCGTACAAATTTACTAATTTATTACCAAATGAGGGCACATTTCCAAAAGAAAATGTAATAAAGTTTAGGATTGCGAGACAATATGCAGCCTTACCAGTTCTATCTTGGTCATGGTGTTTTTGATGACCTTGAACTTGTATTTTCCTATGGTTACAACTTCGTTGAGTTTGGGGAAACTCTGGTAATGGTGCAGGATAAGTCCTCCGAGTGTCATGTATTCGTCGCTTTCGGGGAGGTCTAAATTGAACATTTCGTTTATTTTGTCAATTTCCAGACGGGCCGATAGGATATAGTCGCCATTGTCGGTTTGTTTGGCTACATAGGTGTCGATGTCGTGCTCGTCTTCAATATCGCCGAAGATTTCCTCTACGATGTCTTCGAGAGAAATGAGTCCGCTTGTTCCGCCAAACTCGTCGATAACAATGCCGATGCTTTTTTTCTGTTGCAGAAATATTTTCATCAGTTTCTGTGCGGCCATGGTTTCCGGCACAAAAGGCAAGGTGCGCACACTGTCCTGCCAGTGTGTGGGCTTGTGAAACATTTCCTGTGTGTGTATGTAACCGATGATGTGGTCTATGTCTCCCTTGTAGACAATGATTTTTGATTTGCCGCTTTCTACAAACTTTTGTTTCAAATCTTCCATAGAGCTTGTTTCCATATCAACTGCCTCAATCTCTGTACGCGGAATCATACAGTCGCGCACACGGATGTCGGGAAACTCTAAGGCGTTCTGAAAGATTTTGACTTCGTCACCAACAGTTTCTTCGTCTGAGGCACTGTCGATGGACGATTGTACCAGATAGTCGAGGTCTACTTTGGTAAATCCTTCTTCATCCGTACTTGTTGTGAGGTGTATGCCGATGATGCGGAGGAGTACCTTGGATAGAAACGTAGCGAATCGGCTGATGGGCCAAAGAATGATATAAAACAGGTAGGCCAATGGCGCAAAAAACGAAAGCAGTGTGTTTGGATTACTCTTGAACAGTGTTTTGGGCAGGAATTCACCGGTGAACAGTACGATGAGCGTGGAAAAAATCGTGTTGAGTGTGACTTGAAGTCCCGGCTCTAAGCCTGCAAACAGCGTATTGTTGAATAGGTGAGCGAACAGAATGCCATATAGCACAAGGACAATGTTGTTGCCCACGAGCATGGTTGAAACAAATCCGTTAGCGTGTTTATAGAAAAAAGATATAAGCTTCTGGGATATACTGTTCTTATTTTTGCCCATCTCTGCAAGCATCCTGTTGCTGGAGACAAAAGCTATTTCCATGCCTGAGAAAAAGGCACTGAAAATCATGGTAATGAGTATTCCGATGATGATAGATGGCGAAATTTGTTCCACGATGATTGCTTTTTAGTTGCTTGGAGTGCGTACGGGAGTTGCCAGTTGGCGTTGCGCCTTCTGAATACTGTCTTGGGCCACGCGTGCAGAGTCCGGCGTGTCGTTTGTGCCGTCTAAGTCGCCACGCTCAAAGGAACCTTTGGAGTTGGACACAAAGTAGCGTGTCATCTTCTCGTCGGAACGGAAATAGGTGCCCTGCAAAGTGCGTTCCGGTGTGATGAGTGACGAATAGACATTGGAGTATAACTCATGTTTCATCTCGTCCCAGAACAGTTGCTCGCTTCTGAATTTCAATCCGTCCTTGGTAAGGATACGTACACGTGAGCGCAGTTCCCATAAATGCTGTTGATCAAAATAGTAGGCTGTATCGCATTGGATATAGGCATGTATATGGAAGTTCTCGTCAAACTGAGTGAGGAACAGGCCTTTGTCGAATATCCAACGTGAAGGATTCTTTTTTTGATTGACCTCCCACCGCTCTGTCACAATGCGGTATTTGATTACACCAGAGTCGGAAATAAGGGTATTAACTCCTAAACTCGTCATGACGGCAACGGAGTCTCTGTCTCTGATGGCGCCGGCAGTATGCTCTACCTGCTCTTCGCACGATGCCGCAAACAGGACGGCTGTCAATCCCAATATATAATGTATAGCTTTCAAGCGAATACTAATGACTATTCTACTTTCCACTTAGCAAACCAACGCTCGTTGAAAGTGAGACCAATGTTGATTCGGAATGTATTATCGGTTATAAAGTTTTTAGTCGACTGTTGTACCCACTGGGCACTGATGTTCAGGATGGAGCGATTGTTGTATCCATTGATAATCGGAATTCCGAAACCTATACTGGCACTGATTTCTTTGGGACCATCCTGCTTGTTTATATAATAATAAGGTGTAGCGTAGGAAACGCCTGCACGATAGTGCACCCGCTTTGCAAAGTTGCGGCTGTTGCGTTGGGGGCAGATTTCGGTGCCGATAGTAATTTTATGACGGTCTTTGTAGGCACCCTTCTGCATCATATACGTTGGTTTGTCGTTTGCAGAAGTACCGTATGTAGGACTTGCTACACTTGCCCATTTCTGCAAATTATAATCAATTCCAATCTTGAGCGAATTGTTATGGTTGAACATCAGTCCGGCACCGAACGTGTTGGGGATTTCAAGTTGTAGTTTGTTGCCGTCGGAACTTTCGTATGTTGTAGTGTCTGCAACTTGAGTCTGGACATTGGTAGACACAAGTTCCATCTTTGGTGAGCCTCCGATTTTGTGTCCCATTCCGTAGGTTAAACCGAGGGTAATCCGGTTTTTGGCAGACAGGCGGGCCGTGTATTGCAGACCAAAGTCTACCTTGTAGTTTCTCACATCTGCCGAATACCGTTTTGTTAAAGTGTTGGCAAAAGCGTCGCTGTAACTGTTTATCAGGATTTTAGTGTAATTGCCATATAGATAACTACCATTGACACCTATGGCAAAACCATCAAACGGTTCCCATCCCATACCGAGATATACCTGATGCAGTCCGCCGTTGCCATCATAAGTGCTGGTAGAAAGGGTGTTGTTGGCATCGTTAACTTTCTCGGTTACAGAATATGAATAACCGATATTGGTGTATGGAATCAGACCAAAGCTGACGCCGAAATGTTTGAAGGCTCGAAATCCGGCAACAACATATTCAAAACTTGAGTTGTTGGCATTTAGTTTTTTGTTTCCCTCTTTAAAGTTGGAGATTTGCCCTGATATACCGGCATCAAAAATAAAAGAAAGGCTGTCTATCTTAGAATAAGAGGCGGGATTTAGATAATTCACCTGATTACCCTCGTGGAAACCTAAGCCCAGTCCGTTCATTCCTCTGTTGAAACCGGAGGATTGCTCAGATAACACACCCAGTCCAAATTGGCTGTATGGTGAATTAGTGCCACTTTGAGCAACTGCTCCCTGAGTGACCAGTGCCATCAAAAAAGCACCTGCTATATATCTGTTCATTTTGAGGATGTTTCGTTTTAATTTCTTATTCAACTCGCTTTTGTAAAGTCAACTGCAAAAGTATTGAAAAAAAATGAAACAAAAGCACGATAAGTGGAAATAATAAGGTATTTTTGCATCGTGAAACGTTTCAATAGTCTTTTAAGAACTCTTAGCCTTGTTGTTTTCATTTCCTTAACAGCGGGAGCGCATGCCCAAGAGACAGGCTCCGGAGTGAACGAAATGGACAGCGTGAAGATAAGCTTGCTGACCTGCTCTCCGGGGATGGAGGTGTGGAGCTTGTATGGGCACACGGCCATTCGGGTGCAAGACTTAAAAAACAACGAAGACATTGTTGTTAATTATGGAATCTTCAACTATAATGAAGATAATTTTATATTACGTTTTATCTTTGGGCTAACGGATTATCAGATGGGAGTCGTCCCTTATCAGGTGTTTCTCTTGGAATATGCGCGCGAAGGTAGAAGCGTTGTGCAGCAGACGTTACATCTTTCTGATGTTGAAAAGACTGCCATCATCAATGCATTGTCCGAGAACTATCAACCGGCCAATCGTGTTTACAGATACAACTACTTCTATGACAACTGCACCACCAGAGCCCGGGATATGCTTGTGGACCATTTGCAGGGCAAAGTGGAGTATGCGGTGGATAGTGAGGCTGAAAGGTCGTATAGAGAGATGATCCATCAATGGAATGGAGGACATCGCTGGGCACGTTTTGGAAATGACTTGCTGCTTGGGTTGAAAGCTGACTTCAAGATAGATTTTGCACACCAACAGTTTCTTCCCAATACGTTGCAAATAGATTTTGATAACGCTGCGGTCGTGATGCCTGAAGGAAGAAGGTATGCTTTGGTGGATTCTACAGAAGAAGTACTACGGGTTAATCCACATAATGTAAAGAGTAATGCCGGCATTTGGGATGACATCACTCCAACGGTTTTGTTCTTTTCATTGTCTATCGTTATATTTCTGATTACAATATTTGAATTTGTTCGTCGGAAGACATTTTGGCTGCTTGATGTTGTTTTGCTGACTCTTGACGGTTTGGCGGGACTTATTCTCTTTGCCATGATATTTTCCCAGCATCCGACAGTAAGTCTAAATCTACAGATACTCTTGCTTAATCCTTTATCTATTGTTTTCGTTTATCCCGTTATAAATCAAGAAATAAAGAGACGCTATCATTGGTATTGGGATTTACTTGGCATCTGTGTGTTGCTCTTTCTTGTTGGTGGTTTTTTCCAGAACTATGCAGAGGGCATGACACTTTTGGCATCTGTTTTGCTTATAAGAGTTCTGACAAATAGAATTATATATAAATTGTTGACATAGGAGAAATGAGATATTTAGCGTTTATATTAGCGGCTTTTACTTCAGCAGAGATGCAAGCGTTCCACCTTGCACCGCGACTTGTTGTTAATATAACGATAGATCAGTTACGCACCGACTATATAGAAGCTTTCACCCCTCTCTATACCTCCGGCGGTTTTCGCCGTATTATGCGTGAGGGGTTGGTCTACGATGGGGCGGGCTATCCTTTTTCCCCTGTCGACCGGGCATCTGCAACGGCCACGCTATCTACCGGAACTACACCATATTATAATGGTATAACAGCAACCCGATGGCTCGACCGCGAAACTTTGCAACCCATATTTTGTGTAGATGATGCAAAGAACGGGTCTTCTCCTATGCGACTCAAGACTTCGACGGTAGGCGATGAGCTGAAGATAAGCACTGATGGTGCGGCAATAGTCTATTCGTTTGCGGCCACTCGTGATTGTGCGATCTTAGCTGCGGGCCATGCCGCCGATGGGGCTTTTTGGTTGGAAAAAAGCAAGGGTTGGAAAGGCTCATCTTATTATTCGTCGACTCCGGAATGGCTTAAGGCATACAACCGATTGCACACTACATCGTATGCTGACGGCAATTCCAATGATGCGGTGGTAGACGCATCACTGCAAGCTGTGTCGGCTGCGGCGATGGGGAAGGATGAAATCTCCGATATGCTTTATGTGTCCCTCTCGGCAACCAAGTCCGATGGCACGTTTGTGACCCATTGGCAGACCGAGATGGAAAGCGTATATATGAAACTCGACAGCAGTTTGGAAAGGCTGATCAGCGGCATAGAGAAGCAAGTGAGCCTTGATAAGGTGCTGTTTGTAGTTACTTCGACAGGTTATACGGACGAAAGTACCATAGATTTAAGCAAATATCGAATACCCACAGGTACGTTCTATATCAATCGAACGGCCAACTTGCTCAATATGTATCTTGGTGCTATTTACGGGCAGGGGCGATATGTAGAACAAACTTACGGCAACCAGATGTATCTTAATCATAAATTGATTGAGCAGAAGCGGGTTGCCATTTCCGAAGTATTGAGGCGTAGTCAGGAATTCTTGATACAGAATGCAGGTGTGGCTGATGTGTACACCAGCGACAGACTTCTGGCCGGCAACGAAGATATATTGAAGATTCGCTACGGTTTCAACCCCACTATCAGCGGTGATATTATTATTGAGGTGACGCCCGGATGGAAGCTTCTCAACGAAGACACACAACAAACATATACAAGTCGTGCAGGCTTTATGCCGTTTCCCATTGTATTTATGGGAGCAGGCATCAAGCCACAACGCTTTTTTGAAAGGGTAACGGTTGATTGTATTGCTCCGACCATTGCCAAATCTATTCGCATTCGTGCTCCGAATGCCTGCAATGCCAGTCCTTTGTTCTAAACTTGTTTAGGTTAGGGAGTTTTCGCCCAATCATTTTCGAGTTTTCAGAAAATGATGGGCTTAACTTGTGATTATAAGCTAATTAAATTGATTTTAGGTTAATATTACGGAATCTTTTCGTAATTTTGCATACATAGTTAAAACAGGAACAAATAATAAATTATATATGAATTTCAATAAATTTCTAACATCATTGTTCGGCAATAAGTCCAGCAGAGACATGAAGCTGATTCAGCCTTTGGTAGAGAAGGTGAAGGAGACTTATCCTAGCATTGAAAAACTGAGTAACGACGAGCTGCGTGCCAAGAGTCAGGAAATCCGCCAACATGTGCAGGAAGCAGCCAAACCGTATCAGGACAAGATTGAGGAACTGAAGCAACAGATCGAGGATACGCCCATCGATGAGCGCGAGCCTCTCTTTGTCGAAATAGACAAACAAGACAAAGAAATGCTTGAAGAACTTGAAAAAGTGCTCGATGAGGTTATGCCGGTTGCATACAGCATTATCAAGGACACGGCCCGACGTTTTACGGAGAATGAGGAAGTGGTTGTCACGGCAACTGACTTCGACCGCGAATTGGCCGGAGATCCTTCCAAAGACTTTATTACGATTGACGGCGACAAGGCCATTTATCACAACGAATGGACGGCCGGTGGTAATAAGATAAAGTGGGAGATGATCCATTACGACGTGCAGATCTTTGGTGGTATTGCGCTTCATCAGGGCAAGATTGCAGAAATGGCGACCGGTGAAGGTAAAACACTTGTTGCCACATTGCCGGTATTCCTCAATGCTCTTACAGGTAATGGCGTTCACATGGTAACCGTGAACGACTATCTGGCCAAGCGTGACTCCGAATGGATGGGGCCGCTCTACGAGTTTCATGGACTGTCTGTAGACTGTATCGATAAGCACCAACCCAACTCTGAGGAGCGTCGAAAGGCTTATCAGGCAGATATTACTTTTGGTACCAACAATGAGTTTGGCTTCGACTATTTGCGTGACAATATGGCACATTCTCCTAAGGATTTGGTGCAGCGTCGTCACAATTTCGCCATTGTCGACGAGGTCGATTCAGTGCTGATCGACGATGCTCGTACACCTCTTATTATATCCGGACCGATACCAAAGGGTGATGACCAGATGTATGAGGAGTATCAACCATTGGTAGAACGTTTGTATGAGGTGCAACGCAAGCAGGCCACCGAATTGCTCGCTGAGGCCCGTCAAAAGATTAATGAAGGCCGCAAGACCAACAATCAGGAAATGCAAGACGAAGGTTTCCTGTGTCTTTTCCGTTCCTTCAAGGCTCTGCCCAAAAACAAGGCACTCATTAAATATCTCTCCGAAGACGGCATTAAGTCGGGTCTGCAAAAGACAGAGGAGATCTATATGGAGAACAACAACCGGTTGATGCCTAAGGCCATTAAGCCTCTCTATTTTGTTGTGGATGAGAAGCTCAATAGTGCAGACCTTACCGACAAGGGTACCGACTGGCTGGCCAAGCAGGTGGAGGACAAAGATTTGTTTGTGCTTCCGGATATCGCAGGACTGCTGTCTGCACTCGAAAACGAGACAGAGCTTACTGACCAAGAACGTCTTGACAAGAAGGATGATATGATGAATCGCTATGCAGTGCAGAGCGAACGCGTACATACGCTCCAACAGTTGCTCAAGGCTTACACCATGTTTAATAAGGACGATGAATACGTCGTGATGAATGGTGAAGTGAAGATTGTAGATGAGCAGACCGGACGTATTATGGAGGGGCGTCGTTGGAGCGACGGCTTGCATCAGGCTGTGGAGGCTAAGGAACATGTGCGGGTAGAGGCTGCCACACAGACCTACGCCACCATAACGTTGCAGAACTATTTCCGTATGTACCACAAACTTGCAGGTATGACGGGTACGGCCAGCACTGAGGCTGGTGAGTTCTGGGATATCTACAAGCTTGACGTAGTCGAAATTCCAACCAACAAACCTATTCTCCGCCACGACCTTGACGACCGTGTTTATAAAACCAATCGTGAAAAATATCGTGCAGTCATCGAGGAAATTGATGAAATGCGCAAGCAGGGGCGTCCAAGTTTGGTGGGTACTACTTCGGTGGAGATTTCGGAACTCCTCTCCAAAATGCTCACCATGCGTAAGATTAACCACCAGGTGCTCAACGCCAAGTTGCATCAAAAGGAGGCTCAGATTGTAGCCGGAGCCGGACAGTCTACTAATGGTTTGGGTGCGGTGACCATTGCAACCAATATGGCCGGTCGTGGTACCGACATCAAGCTCAGTCCTGAGGTGAAAGAGGCTGGGGGATTGGCTATCATTGGTACAACGCGCCATGAGAGTCGCCGTGTAGACCGACAGTTGCGTGGACGTGCCGGACGTCAGGGAGACCCGGGCTCGTCGGTGTTCTATGTATCGCTCGAAGACGACTTGATGCGTAAATTTGGCAGCGAGCGCATTGCGAAAGTGATGGACCGCT
This sequence comes from uncultured Bacteroidales bacterium, assembly GCA_937995875.1. Taxonomy (GTDB): domain Bacteria; phylum Bacteroidota; class Bacteroidia; order Bacteroidales; family Bacteroidaceae; genus Prevotella. The sequence continues at coordinate 63,973 of CALKIW010000146.1, forward strand.
TGGGCTTTGAAGATGGTGAGCGCATCGAGAGTTCCATGATTTCCAAGAGCATTGAGCGCGCACAGAAAAAAGTAGAGGAAAACAACTTCGGTATCCGTAAGCATTTGTTGGAGTACGATGATGTGATGAACAAGCAGCGTACTGTCATCTATGAGAAGCGTCGCCACGCATTGATGGGTGAGCGTATCGGTATGGATATTTCCAATGTGATTTGGGACCGAGTGGTGAATATTATTGAATCGCCCGACTATCAGAGTGTCAAGGACGGCTTCTTTGAAATATTGTCGATAGAGGTTCCATTCAATCAGGACGAGTTTGAGAATGGCAGCAAGCCGGAGTTGGCAGAGCGCGCTTTCCAAAGTGCAATGGCTGCTTTCAAACGCAAGACCGACCGTATTCAGAGTGACGCTTTCCCGGTCATCAAAGAGGTGTACGAAAATCAGGGCGATGTTTATCAGTTCATCATTGTTCCGATCACCAACGGTCGTCAGGTAGCACAGCTTCGCATTAACCTGAAAGAGGCTTACGAAACAGAGGGTAAGAACATCGTCAAAGAGTTCGAGAAGTTTGTGATGCTCAACATTATTGATGACTGCTGGAAAGAAAACCTCCGTCAGCTCGATGAGTTGCGCCACAGTGTTCAGAATGCTTCCTACGAGCAGAAAGATCCGTTGCTCATTTTCAAACTGGAGAGTGCTAAGCTGTGGGACAGCATGATTGACGATATGAACAATCGCATTGTGAGTTTCCTGATGCGTGGTCAGATTCCGGTACAGGTTCAAAACCAACCTTTACAGGAAGCGGCCGCCGAGGAGCGTCCGGCTCAGCGTTACAACGAACAGAAGGCAGACTTCGACGAGATGCAGCAAGCTCAACACGCAGCTGCCAGCCACGATACGCGTGAGACGGCGCAGCGTCGCCACGAACCTATTGTGCGCGAGAAGATGCCGCGTCCCAACGATCCATGCCCATGCGGTAGTGGCAAGAAGTTCAAGAACTGTCATGGCAGGGGACTTCGTTAAGATTTTCCCAAGACTATAAAATAAATGCGGCGGTCACTGACCGCCGCGTCTGTTTTATGTATCGTAAACATCCGGTATTAGCCGTTTACGCTTTATCTTATCATAACTTCAAAAATTGATCGAAATAAATTGGATTATGAATTATACATCCTGCGACTTGTCAAACAAATTGTTCGCTTCCAATATTTCGTCTTCGTCAAACCATTTGTTGAGTTTGGCATGAGCCTTAGCTTTCACTTCTTCAGACACCTCTCCCCAAACCTTATGCAACACATAGATCAGTACAGCCAAGTCGTCGCTCAGCCCTGCGATGGGAATGGCGTCGGGTACCACATCAAGTGGATTGATGAGATAACCCAAAGCCCCGATAATGATGGCTTTATCTTTTACAGAGACTTTGTCGCTCTCCAAAGTGTAGAATAATATAAGGGCTGCGTAAACGAATTTAGCACCTGCCCGTTTGGCAATTCGTGAAATCTTCTCAACAAATCCATTAGCCGTGAATTTGTTTTTATATTTCATGAAATCCGGTAGATCCAATTTAGCCATAGTAATTTATATGTTTGTCAGATTATTGGTGTTGTTCAAAACTCAAAACAGCATTGATATATGCCACTACGTCCGGATGCTCCGTTTTCTGACGTTTGATTTTTTTGCTTTTGAGAAACATTCTGATACCTTTGACAGCAAGTGCAATCGCAACTCCAATCGCAACACCTGCCAGCAACGACGTGGTTGGGCTGTCCCAAGGCAGACTTTTCTGAGGAAAAGCGCTGAGCACGATAATGGGTATGAGCGCGATAATGCCATAGGTTGTCTGTTGCGAGCGTTGCGACCCTTCACTGTCAAGTATGGCTTGATAGTCGAATAGGTATTCGTCCAATTCTTCGCGAGTAACGTTGAAGTCCTCCATGCGGGGGAAGCCTTGCTCATCTTGATGGTGTTCGATGGCCAGGTTTACCCGGTGTTCAAAATCATCTAATATGTTGGGTTGTAAGTCTCTCATACGTTATTAATAACCCTAAAATGGCTTGTTTATTATAAACTTTTCGAATAAAAAAGTAAGACAGTGCCCTGATAAGCCGGGTTCTGTATCCTCTCTATGAGAGGAGCTCCATCATTTATCTAATCAGCAAGTCACCCTGCAGCTTAAGCGTTCTACCCTCCGTCGTTGCCGAAGCATTGGGCGGGCAGCCCTTATGACGACGGTTTACATGAACTTGCAGCCCCCAGACGGCACGGCATGGCGGTCACCCGTCATCCGGTGGTCTCTTACACCACCTTCTCACCCTTACCGCTCACGGGGAGCGGCGGTTGTTTTCTTCTGCCTTTACCTACTGTCACCAATAGCTTCCACTTTCAGAAGTGGGGTGCCCTATGCTGCCCGGACTTTCCTCTCGCATCTTCTTGAATGCCAGCGATAGAGCCGGGGCACTGTCCTACTGTGTGCAAAAATAAGCATTTTATCTGAAACGACTGTCTACATTATTATATTTTGTTTGATTTTAAACGAATGTAAAATAAATCACCTTTCTGCTTAAGAGCCGTTAAGTGTTAAAATCTAATTGTTAAAATCGAATAAAAAGATAAGACAAAATGGCACAATAAGATAAATTGCGCCTATATTTGCATTTAGATTTCATGACTGACATAGAATCCTGTCAAAGTATCATTTAGATACTTATCATGAAATAAAAATGACAATCTTTTAAAATAATAATTAAATATATAAGATTTATGAAAAAATATTCCAGCTACCTGCTTGCAGGCATTTGCATTGTTGCGCTGGCATTTTCTGCCGGCTCTTTCATCAAGGTCAATGCAACGACTAATGAAGTTGCTCAGAATGGCAGACCGGTTGATTTAACCTATGCAGCAGATAAGGCACTGCCTGCCGTAGTTCATATTAAGTTTGTACAAAATTCTAAAACGCAGACCGTAGAGATGCAGAGCGATCCGTTTTCTGACTTTTTCTCTGACCCGTTCGGATTCTTCGGAAATCCGAATGGTGGCAGGCAGAGACGTCAGGTGCGAACTCCTAAACGCGAGGCAACCGGCTCCGGAGTGATCATCAGTTCTGATGGATACATTGTTACCAATAATCACGTGGTGAATGGTGCCGATGAGCTCACGGTGACACTTGAGGACAATCGCGAATTCAACGCTCGCATTATCGGTACCGACGCAACCACCGACCTTGCGCTCATTAAGGTAGACGGACGCAATCTTCCAACCCTTCCCATTGGCGATTCAGACAAGATAAGGGTGGGCGAGTGGGTTATTGCAGTGGGAAACCCGTTTGGTCTCAATAATACGGTAACAGCTGGTATCATCAGTGCCAAGGCCCGCACACTGGGGCAGAATGGTGTGGAGAGCTTCATCCAGACAGACGCCGCCATCAATCGTGGTAACTCCGGAGGAGCCTTGGTCAATACTAAGGGTGAACTCATTGGCATAAACGCCATGCTCTATTCCGAGACCGGTTCCTATGCAGGCTACGGCTTCGCCATTCCCACTACCATTATGAATAAGGTGGTAGACGACCTCAAGAAATATGGAACGGTGCAGCGCGCCTATTTGGGAGTAAGGGGCAATGATGTCCTTAAATATCTCGACAACCTGAAGAGTCAGGACAAGGAATTGCCTGATTTGGGTACGAACGAGGGCGTGTATGTTGCTAAAGTAGAAGACAACAGTGCTGCTGCTGAGGCAGGAATAAAAGAAGGCGATGTTGTAACGGGTATCGACGGCAAGAGGATTACCAAGATGGCTGAGTTGCAGGAAATCATCAATGGTAAGCATCCCGGCGACAAGACCACTATCACATGGTTACACAATAAGAAGAAAATGTCTAAAACTGTAACCATGAAGAATCAGCAGGGCAATACCAAGATTGTGAAGACTGCCGATTTGGATGTGCTCGGAGCGAAGGTAATCCCGGTAGACGACAACCTGAAAAAGCAGCTTGGTATCAGCTATGGTCTTCAGGTGAAGGATGTTAAGAGTGGTGCGTTCAAGGAAGGTGGCATCAGTAATGGTTTCATTATTCTCAATGCTAACGACCAGCCCATGAAGTCGATATCCGACTTGCAGGATGCTGTCAAGGCTGCTTCTACAAGCAAGAATCCCGTACTGTTTATCACAGGTGTATGGCCTTCCGGAAAGACCGACTATAAGGCTATTAAGGTAAGTAACGATTAATACAGACAAAACTCGTTCGGTCTGATACGACAACTGCCAGTGCCCTGCATCATGTTGTCGTAAACCAATGACCAAAATACTAAAGCCGTCTCAGCGATAATGCTATATACGCTGAGACGGCTCTTTTTTTCTACTGTTGTATGCTAAAGCAGATGATATACGTTTTTTCTTTACAAAAAGCCCTGTAGAATTCGCTTTTTCAAAAACGCATGTGCTTTCGTTCAAAATACGGGAAATCTGCGCAAATTCGTAGATGCTTAATAATCAGCGAGTTTTGAAAAAGTCCCTTTTTGCTACCTGTTTCTACACTCATGTTTAAATATCGAATGGCAGTGCGGAAAGGCTCCAACCACAGTGTGAAAGAGCCTTAGTCGTGGGCTGGTTAAGGCTTAACCATACTGCGACAAGGGCCTTGACGTAAAATGGCAGGATAGAAGTCATACAAACGAGCCTGTTTTCAGGTAGCATGTATAGAATTTGAAGGCTAAAACATAGCCCTTTTTGCGCTGGATGTAGAAAAAATAATCATCGAAAATTGGTAATTCTATTTTACAAACAGGAGACTGATAACGGAGGTAGTGGCGAAAAGAATTGCATTTGCAAAAAATACAGAATGTCTGTGTTATATCATCCTTAGTCAGCACTTGTTAAATTCAGGCTGATTCAGAACGCAGTATTCAGACAGATTACAATAACCGGCCGACAGAAAGACTTTCCTACATATTAAGGAGAACAACCCTTAGAAATATAAGCAACATGGGAAACGGAACTACATCAAAATATGGGGCGCGCAAATGTTATTTTAATTTCTTGATTTTTTTCTTAGCTTCCGTTAGGTCCGGACATAGAGTCAGCGCCTTTTCATAGTTTCGTATGGCAGCGTCGCGCATGCCTTCGTGTTCACATTCTTTTCCCATCACAAGGTACTCTACAGCCAGCTGTTTCAGGTATTCCTCACGTTGAGCCGCTTCGGCTTTTAATTGTTCTATCTGTTGCTTCTGAATGTTGATGATGTTGAGTTTGCGACGTATATATCTTTTTGAAACGGGCTTTTCTATATCATAACGGCTATGAATGGCCAGGAAAAAAGAATCCAATGCGGATTGCATATCACCCCGGTCGAATGCACGCACGGCATCCCAATACTCTTTGTCGGCCTTCGATTGTTTGAGAGCGGTGGATATGGTGGTTTGGTCGTTATAGTTTTTAGCGAAGTGAATGACTTCGGGATGTACGAATATATCTTTTCGACGAATAGGCTCTTTCAAGGCAATACCTTCCAACGACGTGCAGCGAGACAGGGCCACATAGGTCTGTCCGGCCGCAAACACACCACCGGTGAAGTCTATTTTTACACGGCTGAACGTGAGCCCCTGACTCTTGTGTACAGTGATAGCCCATGCCAATCGTATGGGATATTGGGTGTAAGTGCCAAGTTCCTGCGCTTCTATCTTCTTTTCCTTATCATTGAAAGTGTATTTCACATTGCTCCAAACTTCCGGCTCCACGTTGTATTCCTGACCGTCTTCGGTACGGATATAGATGTAGCCAAGTTCTTCGTCGAATCCGGTTACCATGCCCAAGGTGCCGTTTACCCACCGATGATTCATGTCGTTCTTGACAAACAAAATCTGGGCTCCCGGCTTGATGTTCAGTTCTTTTGGCGTTGGAAGACTCGACTCCGGAAATTCTCCACGGATAATTCCTTTAAACACCTGTGGCTTGCCCGGCAAGGCTTTGAGATGACGCGTGTTGATGTCGTCTACTGTGTCGCGCCTTGTAGACAGCGTAATGGCAAGAGAGATTTCTGCGGACTCTGCTTTTTTTTCTTGTGTATCATCAGCGTTCACAACTTGGCTGTTGAGCAACTGCAAGTCCCTGTCCGTCATGTTGGATGTGCGGATATTATCGAGAATATGGATGAAAGTGGAATCGTTTTGACGATAAACCTTCTTCAGTTCAATAGAAACAAGCTGCATCACAGAGAACACCTTGGCATTGAAAAAGAAAGGAGAAGCGTAGGCCGTGTGCAGAAGTTGTCGGTCATCTTCCGTAACAACGGGCTCCAACTGATAGATGTCGCCCACCAGCAGTAATTGTTTACCACCAAACGGCTCACGCATATTATGGCTGTACACACGCAACACCTTATCAATGAAATCAATAATATCCGCTCTAACCATACTGATTTCGTCAATGATAATCAGTTCCAACTCACGGATAATCTTTATTTTTTCGCTGTTGTATTTCAGCGTCTTGCGAATATTGCGTGGAGAATATTGTACATCGTTGGGCAGAAGGGGATGAAAGGGAATCTTGAAAAAACTGTGCAGCGTAGAGCCTCCGGCATTGATGGCTGCAATACCCGTTGGTGCCAGTATAACGTTCTTTTTTTTGATGTGGGATGCAATGTATTTTAGGAAGGTAGATTTTCCTGTTCCGGCTTTTCCCGTGAGAAAAAGTGATCGACGCGTGAATTGCAGAATTTGAAGCGCGTGTTGAAACTCATCGTTGTTCAGGTCTATCTCTCCTTCGTGTTTTGCAGCCATTCTATGATTATGCTATACAATATGTGTTGGTTGGTTTGTCAAACTTGAAGAATCGCATATCTTATGCAAAAAGGCATAGATATGCGACCCTTCCAATGCTATAGGTCGTCGAGAGAGACTTCTTCCGTCTTCTGTTGTTTCTTCTTGGCTTTAGGCTCTGCCGGCAATGCCTGTCCCTCTGCTTCTTTGGAAACACTGACCTCTATGGGATTGCCGTCTTCGTCAAGGATAATTTCCTCCTCGCTCACGATGACGCTATCGCGTTTTGTGGTGTCGGGTGCAACGGCCGTATAATAGCTCGGACAATTATACATGTCGTATGTAATGTTGGCATCATCGGGTTTCTTGAATTTCCCGTGATACTGTTGAAAGGCGGGATCGGAGAGGACAGACTGCATGAAATATCCCGTGATAGGCAAAGCTGTGCGCGAGCCCTGACCTAAAGCACCTGTGCGGAAGTGAATACTGCGATATTCGCCTCCCACCCATGCTCCTGCAACGAGGTTGGGTGACACACACATAAACCAAGCGTCAGAGTGGTTGTTCGATGTTCCTGTCTTTCCTCCAAATTCCGTATCTCTGAACTGCCCCACGTATCCCCAAAGGCTTTGACTGGTCCCGCCGGGCTCACGCATACCTCCCTGTAGAAGTTGCTGCATCAGGAAAGCACTCTTGTAGGGTATCACCTGCTCGGCCTGAACTCTGTCTACATACACCTCACGACCATCTTTGTCCTCTATTTTTGTAATCAACACCGGCTCATGATGCATTCCGTTGTTGGCAACCGTGCAGTAGGCATTGGTCATTTCCAGCAGAGTCACGTCGCTGGAACCCAATGCGAGCGATGGAGCATCGTCCAGAGGGCTCTTGATTCCCATAGCCTTTGCCGTAGAGATGATACGCTTAATGCCCATTTCCTGACCCAAACGCACCGCTATGGAGTTGATGCTTCGGGCAAAGGCCCCTTTCAAAGGTATGGAGTCTCCCGTAAATCTGCCATTGGCATTTCCCGGAGTCCATGTGGTCATTTCGTTCTTTTTCTTGTCAAACACCTGCATAGAGATGTATTCGTCCCGACGTTTGTCGCAAGGGGTAAGGCCTTGATTCATGGCCTCTGTGTAAACAAAAAGCTTGAAAGTAGATCCCGGTTGGCGATCGGCCGTTACCTTGTCATATTTCCATGATTTAAAATCGATATCGCCTACCCATGCTTTCACGGCTCCCGTCTGTGGCTCCATGGCAACCATTGCACAGTGCATGAAAGTTACCATATACTTGATGGAGTCTTCCGAAGTCATGTTCTTGGTGATGGTACCTTTGTCGTAATCGAAAACCTTGACGGGGTGTTTCCATTCCTTATAATAATATCTTATAGAATCCGGGTTGTTGGAAAAACGTTCCTGTAAAGCCCTGTAGAACGGCTGGCGCTCTGCAATCTTGTCGATAAAATTAGGGATTGGCTTCCCGTTCTCATCGCGCCAGGGCTCCTGACGCAACCAGTTTGTATCTTGTTTACGATATATATCCCAGTGATTATTGAAGTTTTGCTGTATGGTTTTCATCTGTTTTATAGCTGCCTGTTCAGCATATTTCTGCATCCGAGAGTCTAAGGTGGTGTAGATTTTTAACCCCGAACTATACAGGTCATACCCGTTTTCCGCACACCAAGGAGCAAGATAATCGGCTATGGCCTGTCTGAAATACATGGCCTGTCCGTCATAATTCTCTTGCATCTTGAATTTGAGCTTAATGGGAATTTTACGCAATGAGTCACAGTCGGCTTGGCTTAACACGCCATGAGACACCATATTCGACAGCACGGTGTTACGTCTTGACAGACTGTTTTTGGGGTTGCTTTTGGGATTGTATAGCGTTGTTGCTTTCAACATACCCACAAGTACGGCAGCTTCTTCAGTGGTAAGGTCTTGTGGTGTGGTGTCAAAATAGGTTTTGGCAGCCGTTTTAATACCGTAGGCATTAGAGCCGAAGTCTACCGTATTGGCATACATCGTCAGTATTTGCTTTTTGTCAAACACTGTCTCCAGCTTGGTAGCAATAATCCATTCCTTGCTTTTGATAATGAGAATCTTCAAGCCGGGAATCTTGCCTAACAGGCCGGTGGAGTATTGCGAGCGCACACGGAACATGTTTTTAGCCAGCTGTTGTGAGATTGTTGAAGCACCACGCCCTTCGTGATGGAGTATCGCGTCCTTCATTGCCGACATTATCCCCATCACGTCGACGGCCATTCCGCGTGGCCTACTATAAAAACGCTCGTCTTCGGTTGCTATTAACGCATCGAAGAATACGGGATTCACATCCTCGTATTTCACGGGGGTGCGATTCTCGTTGAAGAATTTTCCGATCAACTTTCCGTCCGCACTGTAAATCTCGGAAGCCTGACTTGTTTGCGGATCCATGATCCCGGAAAAGTAACCGGGGCTCTTGCCGAACAGCCAGAACAGGTTGATGTCTACGGCTCCCAGATAGAGCACAAACACCACTATACATGAAACTATGGCAATCAACGCCTTCATGTACCAAGCTTTACCCTTGTAGAGACTTTTGTACCAAGGGCCGAAGTCCTTTATTTTTTGCCCAATCCGACTTATAATTTTCTTCATAAACAGTGTCTTTCCGTTTGTAAACAGATGTTTTGTCATCAAACATACATTATCATACAAAGATAATGAAATCGTGTTTTATAATATATTTTTGTCTATACAATTTAAGATATCTTCAATGTTGTTAGGCGAAAACCATTGGATGGTATTGTCTTTTTTAAACCACGTGAGCTGTTTGCGCATATATTGACGCGTGTTCGACTGTATTTGTCGGATGGCTTCCTCGCGTGGGATTGCGCCCTCAATGTATTTAAACATTTCTTTGTAGCCTACGGTGTTGAGCGAATTGAGACCTTTCATGGGGTAGAGCTGCCGGGCTTCGGCCTCTAATCCCAGCTCCATCATGTGCAGCACACGTTGGTTGATGCGTTCATAGAGTTCTTCACGAGGGCGGTTGAGTCCTATCTTAATAATGTTGAAAGGGCGCTTTTTTATAGTATTCGTCCGAAAGGAAGTATAGGTTTTACCCGTCATGTGGCATATTTCCAAAGCATGGACCACCCGCCTTGGATTCTGTTTGTCTACGATGTTGTAATGCTCAGGGTCTAACCTTTTCAGTTCCTCTAATAGAATGGGTAGCCCCTCTGTATTAAGGCGTTGCTTATAGAGCTCTCTTGTTGCTTTGTCTACGGTTGGAATATCGTCTATACCTTTGCAAACCGCATCGACATACATCATTGAGCCACCCGAAAGTAGAACAACGTCATGGGTAAAAAACAGCTGTTCGAGCAAGGATAGCACATCGCTTTCGTACATGGCGGCAGAATAGTAGTCCTTGATATGGTGATTTCCCACGAAATAATGCTTCACCCGCTGCATCTGCTCCGGCGTGGGGGCAGCAGTTCCAATGGGCAGTTCGGCAAATATCTGACGGGAGTCTGCATTGATAATTGGCGTGTCGTAGTGCTCGGCAATCTGAAGACAGAGCTCCGTTTTGCCTACTCCTGTTGGACCCACTATGACGACGAGGTTTTTCATAGAACGATAGTTTACCATTATCAACGGTTGTATCGACAATCCTATAAAGTAAAAGTTAGAAGCTTACACGAGCCCGCATGAACTTCTAACTCTTGCTATCTCTTTAGCATTTTTATATGCTACCTGAGGATTCCTCTCTTGGACGAAGATACAAAATCAATGATATATTGTATTTCCGGAGTAATCTGCAGGTTGTTTTTGATTTCTTGAATGCCTTCAGCAACCACCCCCTTGCTGTAGAGCAGACGGTAAGCCTCATGGATGTGCTGTATGAGTTCGCTGCTGAATCCATGACGACGCAACCCTATCAAATTGATACCGGCATAGCGTATAGGCTCTTTGCCGGCAATGATATAAGGTGGAATGTCTTTGCTGAAACGGCTGCCTCCCTGTATCATAACATAGCCTCCAATCCTACAAAACTGGTGGCATAGCACCACTGCACTGATGATAGCATTGTCGTCGATGACCACTTCGCCGGCAAACTTGGTGGAATTGCCGATAATGGTGTTGCTACCCAACACACAGTCGTGGGCGAGATGCATATTCTCCATGAGCAGGTTGTTGTTGCCAACCTTAGTCGTTCCCTTGGAAGCTGTACCGCGAGAGATGGTCACGTTTTCACGAATGCTGTTGTTGTCACCAATTTCACAGAGGGTATCTTCTCCCTTGTATTTCAAGTCTTGAGGCTTCGTGGACAAACTGGCACCCGGAAACACCTCGTTGCCATTGCCGATGCGCGCACCTGCATGAATTGTCACACTATTCAGAAAGACATTGTTGTTACCAATCACCGTGTCGCGATCAATACAGCAGAATGGTCCTATGGTATTGTTGTCGCCAAGGCGTGCCTCCGGATGCACATAGGCTAAGGGGCTTATTTGATTCATATTCGTTATTTATTCTTGATTATCTGAGCGGTAAATGTGGCTTGCGACACCACGTTGTCACCGACAAAGGCGTATCCTTTCATGGAACTGATGCCATGACGCAAGGGCTGGAGCAACTCTACCTTGAACAGGAGCGTGTCGCCCGGAACTACCTTTCGACGGAACTTGACGTTGTCGATTTTGAGGAAATAGGTAGACCAATTCTCCGAATCTTCCAACTGGCTAAGCACCAACAAACCACCACATTGCGCCAAAGCCTCAATCTGAAGCACGCCCGGCATGATGGGCTCGTTTGGAAAATGCCCCTGAAAAAAAGGCTCGTTTGCCGTAATGTTTTTCACCCCTACAATACTCGTTGCTCCCATAGCCACGACTTTATCGACCAATTGCATGGGGTAACGGTGAGGCAGAAGCTCGCGAATGCGTATATTATCCATCAGGGGCTCGTCGTTGGGATCATAGATAGGGGCCTGCACTTCGTGCTTGCGAATTTCCCTACGCATGAGCCGGGCAAACTTGTTATTGATGGTATGTCCGGGCCTTGTGGCTATAATACGTCCCTTAATGGGCTTGCCTATCAGAGCCATATCACCAATAATATCAAGCAGTTTATGGCGTGTACATTCATTGTCCCACATCAGAGGCTTGTGCTGAATATAGCCAATCTTAGCGGCATCCATACGCGGCACTTTGAGGAAGTCGGCAAGTTTGTCCAACTGAGCTTGCTCCACCTTGCGCTCATAAATTACGATTGCGTTGTCGAGGTCTCCACCTTTAATAAGGTTGGCTTCCAAAAGGGGGACAATGTCGCGCACAAACACGAACGTGCGGGCCGGTGCTATTTCCTGAGCATAGTTTGCAATGTTGTCGAGTGTTGCAAACTGACTGCTGATGAATTTGGACTGAAAGGAGCACATGGCCGTAATAGAGAAGTCCCCGTCGGGCAGAATGGTGATGCACGAGCCGGACTCATCGTCCTTTATCTCAATCTTCTTCCTGATGGTATAATAGTCTTTAGGCGCATTCTGGTCTATGATGCCCACCTCCTTAATCTTGTCTACATAGAGTAGGGCCGACCCGTCGAGAATGGGAAACTCCGGTCCGTTTACCTGTATGAGACAGTTGTCGATACCCAGGGCATACAGTGCGGAGAGACCGTGCTCAACGGTAGAGACACGTGCGTCCCCTTTCTGGAGCACCGTGCCACGCTGTGTGTCGGTAACGTTTTCTGCTATGGCATCAATGATGGGCTGTTCCTCAAGATCGATACGTTGTATCTTATAGCCGGTGTTCTCGGGTGCAGGATTCAATGTTACGGTAAGGCTAAGTCCTGTATGGAGCCCCTTGCCGCAAAGAGAAAAACTACCACCGAGTGTCTTTTGTTTTTCAGTATCCATTTATTTCTTTTTTTTAAGTTCTTCCACTTCCTTTTGCAAGGCTGTCAGCTGCTTGTAAATATCGGGTAATCTCTGAAATAATGCTTGACTTTTAAAGAAAGAGATTTGTCGGATAGGAGGGGTGCCGATAAGCTGCTGGTTATCTTTTATAGAGCTTGGAACTCCGGATCGAGCCCCCAGCATCACGTGATTGCCGATATTGATGTGCCCGGAGATACCTACCTGTCCACCAAACATACACCACTGGCCCACCTTCGTGGAGCCGGCGACGCCAACTTGGGATGACATGACAGTATTCTCGCCAATGTCCGTGTTGTGGGCTATTTGTACCAAATTGTCCAGTTTTACACCTTTGCGGACGTAAGTGGACCCCATCGTAGAACGGTCGATGCAGGTGTTGGCTCCTATCTCTACATTGTCTTCGATGGTGACAATGCCTATTTGGGGAATTTTGTCGTAGCATTCACCGTTAGGTGCAAAGCCGAAACCATCAGCACCAACCACAGCTCCGGAATGAATGATGACATTATTACCTATTTTGCAATCGTGATAGATGCTTGCGTTAGGATAGACAATGCAACCGCTGCCCATCTTCACATTCTCGGCAATAGTGGCGTGGGGATATATCTGGCAGTTGTCGCCAATCTCCGCGCCGTCGGCAATACAGGCAAACGGTCCCACATAAACGTTCTTGCCAATCTTGGCCTTTGGAGAGATGAACGACAGGGAATCTATACCTACTTTCTTTGGCTTGGCTGATTCATAAAGTTGCAGCAGCTTAGCTACGCAGTCGCGTGCATTCTTTACAAGAATCAGGGTTGTGCTGACGGGACGGTCTATTTTGATAGACTCATCGACAAGCACGATGGAAGATTTAGTGTTATAAACGTATTGAATATATTTAGGGGTAGCAAGAAAAGAAATAGCACCGGGAACGCTGTCCTCTATTTTTGCAAAAGTATGCACTGTGGCATTTTCATCGCCTACTACTTTGCCTTGAATGAATTGAGCTATTTGTTTTGCGGTAAATTTCATACGATAAACTTGGTTTATATATTTGTGCAAATATAATACTTTATTTGTTAATATGAGAAAAAAACATTCATTATTTGTTTTTTGTCGTATGCAAAAGGTTGGAAATTGCACAGAGACATATTCTTTGTGAATACGAAAATTGCATTTTGTTACATTTACCGTTTCTTGACTGGCTAAGCGATACATCGGTATATCAATTTGTAATGCGTGACATTTTTCATGCGGTTTGATGCTGTCGATATAAAGAAAAAGTCAAAAAAAACATGAGTGCATTTCATCATGCTCCAGAGTGTCAAACAAGATGTTTATCGGTTTACCATGATGTTTTTTGTGAAAAATAATCAGACCGTTCTGCGGTTAAGGCTTTGTCGTGTTCCCTTTAAATGCTAACCGCAATGCGAAGAAAGCCTGATCGCACAGCCTTCTCTACTCAACGACAATGCGAGTAGGCCTTAGTCGCAGGGTGCTTATATTTTGTTTTTCGCTATTTTATGCGTTGGTTTTAGTTATATCGTTGATTATCAAAGGCTTATAAAAATGTCGAAATTTTCGCGTATTTAGAACAAACTACTTTTCGTTTTTAAATACGCAAATTTTAAACGGTGTTTTATCCGTATTTTTCAATGTATTTTACCCAATATGGCAGGTCAATATTGGTGCTTGCGAAAAGCCCCATCCACTATGCTGTCACGGCGAGGTGTCAGCTCTGCTGCTTCGTCACGTTCTATTATATAAAATAAGGTGACGGCGTGATATTGGCATTTTGATTTTCGGATTTTTTTGGAATGTGCAAAGGCTTGAAACAGAATATTTATAAAGAAAATCCCCATCAATGCCTTGTGAAACATTGGTGGGGTTATCATGTATAGCGAGAAAGAAGTCTACTTCAATTTGTCCAATTCTTCCGCCATTTCCTGTTGAAGCATCTTGGCCTTTTGTGCTGCGGCTGCGGCAAAGTCCTCATCATGACAGGCATAGATGATACCACGACTCGAATTGACGAGCAAACCACACTCTTTGGTGATGCCGTATTGGCAGACTTCCTGTAAACTGCCACCTTGTGTGCCTACACCCGGTACAAGTAAAAAGTGGTTGGGGACAACTTTACGAATATCCTCAAACATGCGTCCCTGTGTGGCTCCAACTACATACATCATGTTTTCGGCGTTTGCCCACTCCTGACTCTTGCGCAAAACTTTCTCAAACAGTCGCTCGCCGTCTTTATCCTCAGTGAGCTGAAAGTCGTGTGAGCCCTTGTTGGAAGTCAGAGCGAGCAACACGACCCATTTGTCCTTGTATTCAAGAAAGGGTGTGACGCTGTCTTCTCCCATATATGGAGCGATGGTGAGTGCGTCTACATCGTATTCCTCAAAGAACGTACGGGCATACATCATGGACGTGTTGCCTATGTCTCCACGTTTTGCATCAGCAATGATGAAGTGGTTGGGATAGTTGGTCTTGAGGTATTCGATGGTTTGTTCGAAAGCGGCCATCCCCTTCACACCAAGACTTTCGTAGAATGCCAAGTTAGGTTTGTAGGCCACGCAGTAAGGAGCGGTGGCATCGATAATTTGCTTGTTGAAAGTCAGGATGGGGTCGTCTTCCCTGAGCAGGTGTTTCGGAATCTTATTGATGTCGGTATCAAGCCCTACACAAAGAAATGTTTTCCTGCTGAATATTTGCTTTATTAATTCTTGTCTGTTCATGTCTACAGTTCGTTTTCTTTAAGTTTTTCTGCATTTTCGGCAACGGTAAGGTGGTCTATCATGTCTTGAATGTCACCGCCGAGGAAGCCCTGCAGGTCGTGAGTGGTGTAGCCGATACGGTGATCGGTGACGCGACCTTGTGGAAAATTATAGGTGCGTATCTTTGCACTGCGGTCTCCCGTAGACACCAAGCTCTTGCGTCGGCTGGAAATGTCATTAAGATATTTGGAACGCTCGTGATCGTAAATATAGGTATAGAGTCGGCTCAAAGCCCGTTCTTTGTTCTTTGGCTGGTCTCTCGTTTCGGTACATTCGATAAGGATTTCCTCAACTTCACCGGTGTTGGGATTCTTCCATGGATAACGGAGACGGACACCGGACTCCACCTTGTTCACATTCTGCCCACCTGCACCGCTCGATCGGAAAGTGTCCCATTTGATGTCACCTTCATTAATGTTCACCTCAAATTTATCCGCTTCGGGCAATACGGCCACCGTAGCGGCAGACGTGTGCATACGGCCTTGTGTTTCAGTGGCCGGCACGCGCTGCACGCGGTGCACACCGCTTTCATACTTCAAAACCCCATAAACATTGTTGCCGCTCACGGCAAAATCAATTTCCTTGTAACCTCCTACGGTTCCCTCCGAAACGCTTGTTACGCTAACCGTCCATCCTTGGGAGTCGCAATATTTCTTGTACATATTGAAAAGGTCTCCGGCAAAGAGGGCAGCTTCATCGCCACCGGTACCGGCACGGATTTCCATTTGCACATCCTTTGCATCCTCAGGGTCCTTAGGGACAAGGGCCATTTTGATTTCTTCTTCCAGTTTGGGTTGCAGTTCCTCATTGGCCGTCAGCTCCTCGCGGGCCATTTCCTTCATGTCGGGGTCGCTCTCGTTAGCAAGAATGTCCTTTGACTCCTTGATGATATTCAAACAGGAGATGTATCGACTGCGAGCGTCCATAATCTCGCTGAGGTCTTTATACTCCTTGGTCAGCTTGACATATCGCTTTTGATCGGCAATAACCGAAGGGTCGGTGATGAGTGTCTTTACTTCCTCGAAGCGTGCCTCCAGCCCGTCGAGTTTTTCTAATATATTGTTCTCTGCCATAATTTATCTCTCAAATCATTTATCGATATAGGGAATGTTGTTTTTTTTACAATATTCTTTTATGTCACTTTCTAATGTTAGAAAAGAATCGCAGACCCCTATTAAAGCTTTTTTGGTTGGCTCAAAGTGCTTGTCATCAGCTGTTAATGTTGCTTCCACATACCTTATAAACTTTTCAAAATCCGTATTAATACTACAAAGTTTATCGATTGTATTAAAGTCTAAAGCCCTGTCTTTTGCCTTAAACCACATCTGGCTTTCGTATGGATTGGCTTTAAGCAAAATGAAACCAATACCAAAGGAATGATTGAGTCGTGCCAATTCATCTTTGAGTTCTTGATTTATATCGAAGGCAACAAGATAACCATTATTGGCCCAGCTTGAATTAGAGACTGCTTGAAAATAGCATTTTTTTAGCTCGTAATCGTTAGCTATACTCCTTTTTAACTCGTAAGAATAAAGTTTTAATGATTCCTTCTTACTTAGTGCATTAAATAATGAGTTACTTGTTTTGTTTTTCCTTACTTCAAATTTAGCACCAACAATATCGGGATGTACCCACTTTTGATGTTCTTCAGCTTTAATAGATTTCTCATGAAAAATGGTTTTCGCCATCACTCCCATGTAGTTTAAATAGCTACATAACAAGGGATGTAAATCCCTTTCAAGGAAATTCGATGATTTTGAGGGCTTAGATAAGGAAGTTTCATATTTGTGTTCTATGTTCTCAGAAAATTGACTGAGATAATAACAGTAAATATTTTTTTCGTTCTTAAAACGTTTAATCCTTACATCTCCATTCTTTATCATATCTCCCATTAATGCTTGTACTGTTGCATATGGGGTTTTAGCTTCTTTGTTAAAAACAAAGATTTTTTTTTGCAGAATGTTGTTAAACACGTCTTTAGCAATTCCTCCATTGGGGAAATCTTCAAGACTTTTAAGAATGGCTTCCTTAATGATCATTATGATTTAGCCCTTTTATTGTTTAGTAATTAAATTCTCCGAATTCTGATTTGATGGTTAATGACCGCTTTCCCTCCTCTATGCGGCCGATGATTTGGGCCTCAATGTTGAAGCTTTTGCTGATGGCGATGACTTGTTCGGCAATCTCCGGGCGGACGTATATTTCCATGCGGTGCCCCATGTTGAACACTTGATACATTTCTTTCCAGTCTGTCCCGGAGCAGTCGTGAATGGCCTTGAAGAGGGGAGGAACAGGGAACATGTTGTCCTTGATGACCTTGCAATTATCGTTTACAAAATGGAGCACCTTTGTTTGGGCACCTCCGGTACAGTGTACCATGCCGTGAATTTCGGGTCTCAGTTCGTCAAGTATGCGCTTAATGACCGGAGCATACGTTCGGGTGGGGGAGAGAACAAGTCGACCGGCATCCACCGGAACACCCTCTACGGGGTCTGTGAGCTTGTATTTGCCGCTATAAACGAGTTCCTCAGGTACGGCATGGTCGTAGCTTTCGGGGAATTTCTCAGCAAGGTATTTTGTGAAAACATCATGCCGGGCACTGGTCAGTCCATTGCTTCCCATGCCTCCGTTATATTGTTTTTCGTATGTAGCCTGTCCGGTTGAACTCAATCCCACGATAACATCACCGGGACGGATGTTCGCATTGTCGATAACTTCAGAACGCTTCATGCGACAAGTAACCGTAGAATCCACGATAATGGTGCGGACAAGGTCGCCAACATCGGCCGTCTCACCACCCGTAGGCCATATTCCCACGCCCATTTCGCGCATTTGTGCAAGCAGTTCGTCTGTTCCGTTGATAATGGCGCTGATCACTTCTCCGGGCACCAGCATCTTGTTGCGCCCAATGGTACTCGATACCAAAATGTTATCGACGGCGCCAACGCAGAGCAAATCGTCGGTGTTCATCACGACGGCATCTTGGGCAATGCCTTTCCAAACGCTGAGGTCGCCGGTCTCTTTCCAATACATATAGGCCAGCGACGACTTGGTGCCTGCACCGTCAGCATGCATGATATTGCAGTATTCGGGGTCGCCTCCAAGCACATCAGGAATGATCTTGCAAAAGGCTTGGGGGAAAATTCCCTTATCAATGTTTTTGATGGCGTTATGCACATCTTCTTTGGCGGCGCTCACGCCACGCATCATATATCTGTTGTTCATCATTGCAACTATCTTTTATCAATCTTCTTCGTTCCAAAAATTCCAGTTGGCAAAGGCTTGTAAGAGGAGCATTTCAAGACCGTTTTTGACGGTCGCGCCGTGTTCCTGTCCTTTCTTCATGAATAAGGTTTCATCGGGATTGTAGATGAGGTCGTAGAGCAGCGTGTGCTCATCCATTGCTTCATAGGGCAGTTGGGGACAATCGTCAGCATGAGGATACATTCCGCATGGAGTGCAATTAACAATAACATTGTACTCTTTGATTAATTCCGGCGTGATGTTTTCGTACAGAATGGTGTTCGTTCGCTCATACCGGCTCACTTTTACGGTCTTAATTCCAAGTGACCTCAACCCGTAGTCTATGGCTTTAGAGGCTCCTCCCGTTCCTAAGATCAAAGCTTTTTTATGGTGTGCCTTTAGGAGGGGCTCAATGCTTTGGGTGAAGCCTATCACGTCACTGTTGTACCCTTTCAGTAGGGTATTTTTGCCCTTGTGAATCACTTTGATCACGTTTACAGCACCTATGGCACGGGCTTCCGGACTCAACATGTCCAGATAGCTTATAACTTTCTCCTTGTAAGGTATGGTGACGTTGAGCCCACGAAGGTCGGGGTTGGTGTCTATTATTTCCGGGAAATCGTCAATAGTGGGAATTTCGAAATTGACGTAGGTGGCGTCTATTCCTTCGCTCTTGAATTTCTCGTTGAAATAACCAATAGAGAAAGAGTGCACAAGCGGATAACCTATCAGTCCATATTTGTCCATAATGCTTTGAATTTTTATAAGTAGATGGATTGTATAACAATGCCCGTATGTTATTTTTGAGCTATATATAAAGTGCAGATTCCGAAGGTTAGTCGCTCGAAAGAGTTTTCCCGGAATCCTGCTTTTTGAAGAATATCCATCATTTGCTCACCTTGTGGAAAAGCCTCTATGGTGGCTGTCAGATATTCATAGGCACTTTTATCTTTAGAAATAAAGCTGGCATATAGCGGCAGCAACGTGTGAGAGTAGATTTTGAACAACTGTTTCATGGGGAAACCGATGGGCGTTGTCAGTTCCAAAATGATGAGATGGCCGCCCGGTTTAAGCACCCTGCACATTTCGGCCAACCCCCGATCCAGATCCTGAAAGTTGCGTATGCCGAATGCTGCGGTAACAGCGTCAAAGGAATTGTCGGGAAATGACATGTTGAGAGCATCTTCTTTCTGAAACGTAATGATATTTTCGAGTCCCAGAGTTTTTGCTTTCTTTCGGCCAATGGCCATCATTCCCTCAGAAATATCAGCACCGATAACCTTTTCAGGGCTTAGCATTGCCGCAGACTGAACGGCAAAATCGCCGGTGCCCGTAGCAACGTCAAGAATGACTTGAGGATGGAAACGCTCAAGCTGTTTGATAGCTTTGCGCCTCCATCCCTTGTCTATATTCCACGACAAACGATGATTCAGGGTGTCGTAGTGGTCTGCGATGTTGTCGAACATCTTTGCCACGAGTTTCCCTTTGTCACCCTCGTTGCCATAAGGTTTTATTTTTTCCTGCTGATACATAGTCGGGAATTACTCGCGGGTAGCCAGATAATTCTTCACATTTTGCTCTATACGGGCAGCAATGTCGCCTTCTTCGACTGCCTTGTTAAATTTCTCACCGGTGATATGCTCATAGAGTTCGATGTATCTTTCGGATACGCTCTCTGCATATTCATCCGTGATTTCCGGCATGGTCTGACCCGGCTCATTCATGAAATTATGTTCAATGAGCCATTGGCGAACAAACTCTTTGGAAAGCTGCTTTTGGGGCTCGCCTTTTTTAAAACGCTCCTCGTATCCTTCTGCATAGAAGTATCGGCTTGAGTCGGGAGTGTGAATCTCGTCAATGAGATAGATTTGGTCGCCGCGTTTGCCAAACTCGTATTTGGTGTCTACAAGGATAAGTCCGTGCTTTGCGGCTATTTCCTGTCCGCGAGCAAACAGTTTGCGGGTCCAGTCTTCAATAACAGCGTAGTCTTCTGCAGAAACAATGCCCTGCTTGATTATCTCCTCACGCGAAATGTTCAGGTCGTGTCCTTCGTCTGCCTTGGTTGTCGGGGTAACTATAGGTTCGGGGAAACGCTCGTTCTCGTGCATTCCATCGGGCAGCTTAACACCGCAAAGTTCGCGGCACCCGTCCTTGTATGCCCGCCAAGCGGAGCCTGTCAAGATAGAGCGGATAATCATTTCGACACGGAAACCCTCACATTTCAGTCCTACGGTAACCATTGGGTCGGGTGTAGCCAGCTTCCAGTTGGGACAGATGTCCTTGGTGGAATCCAGAAACTTAGCTGCGATTTGGTTGAGAACCTGTCCCTTGAAGGGGATACCCTTAGGCAATACTACGTCGAATGCGGAGATTCTGTCTGTGGCCACTATGACAATGAGGTCGTCGTTGATGTTGTAAACGTCACGAACTTTTCCGTGATAAACACTCTTTTGTCCATCGAAATGGAAATCGGTATTTGTTAATGCTTTCATAAAGACTTTCCCCGTTCCTCATTCAAGGAATGCTGTACGCTTGGGGGCTCCTATCTTAAATGGTTAAAAATTTAATTTTCTGTTGTGTCGCCGGTTTTATTGATTGTCTGTTGTTTCTGTTCCCGACGAAACGCTTTGCCATACTTGGGATCATCGTCTTGCTGCCCTTTATCGTAAGCGTCGTATGCATTGACGATCATGGTTACAAGTTTGTGGCGAACAATATCTTTCTGAGACAGATTGATGACGGAGATGTCTTCTATACCAGAAAGAATTTCAATCGCTTCTTTCAGTCCGCTTTTCTGTGTCTTCGGCAGGTCAATCTGAGTAAGGTCTCCGGTAATAATCATCTTTGAATTCCATCCCATTCGCGTGAGAAACATTCTGATTTGTGCAGTTGTTGTGTTCTGAGCCTCGTCAAGTATGACCACCGCATCGTTCAGAGTTCGGCCACGCATGAAGGCCAATGGCGCAATCTGGATAATGCGTTTGTCCATCATATCCTGCAATCTCGCTGCCGGAATCATATCTTCCAAGGCATCATAAAGAGGTTGAAGATACGGATCTATCTTCTCCTTCATGTCGCCGGGCAGAAACCCCAACTTCTCACCCGCTTCAACGGCAGGGCGACTCAGAATGATTTTTTTGATATTTTTTTCTTTCAGTGCCTTTACGGCCAAAGCAATACTCAGATAGGTTTTTCCTGTCCCGGCTGGCCCCACGGCAAAAATCATGTCGTTCTTTTCAAAAGCATCTATGAGGTGTTGCTGGTTGGCAGAACGGGCCTTGATGGGTTTTCCGGAAGTGCTGAACACCACAACATTCTTCACGGCATCGGCCTTAGTCTTATGCCCTTTGATGATATCGAGCACATCTTCATCGGAAATGGAATTATATTTCAGGACGTGCTTGCGCATATTTTCAATACATGCCTCTATCTTCGCCATATCTTCCTTGTCTCCCAACACCCTGATGACGTTGTCACGTGCCATGATTCGGAATTGGGGGAATAAGGATTTCAACATCTGGAGATGTGCATTGTTTACCCCATAGAATACGACGGGGTCAATATCCTCTAAAATAATATGCTTCTCTATCAAAGTTCCTATTTATAATTAGACCTATACCAACGATGCAAAATTACAATAAATATATGAGAAGGAGAACAAAATAACTAAAAATATAATATTGGGAGAGCAGATTTAATTTCAAAATGCAACTGTGTTAGTAAAATTAAGAAAGCAACTTTAAATGGCGTTCTGATTCTTATTTTTTTTCTTGAACTTGCATACACTTCTTTTAGATCAGTAGCAAAATATGAAGAAGCAACATGATTTTTTTGTCACTTTTATGCTGCATGATGATACAGGAGGGCTGGGATAATTATTCATTTTTGTAGATTGCCTACCTTTATTCTATCTATACAGAAAGATAAATTATCTTTAAAATCTATCAATCTAAAACGATTTTGCTCGTTTTTCTTACGATTAGATTGTTTGTGGTAATTTTTACACATCATTTTGTTGGCATTATAAATAAAATATGTACCTTTGCATTTGTATTTTAATTTTTAGTTTATGAAGAATAAGTTGAGAAGTGCAGTCTGTACAGAGGGTAGGCGAATGGCAGGAGCCCGTGCCCTCTGGGTAGCAACAGGAATGAAACATGAACAGTTTGGCAAGCCCATTATCGCTGTGGTCAATTCATTCACTCAGTTTGTACCCGGACACACACATCTACACGAGATAGGACAAATTGTAAAGCAGGAAATTGAAAAGGCCGGATGCTATGCTGCCGAATTCAATACCATAGCCATTGACGACGGTATTGCTATGGGGCATGACGGTATGCTCTATTCGCTGCCGTCAAGAGATATTATTGCCGACTCCGTAGAATATATGGTGAATGCTCATAAGGCAGATGCCATGATTTGCATTTCTAACTGTGATAAGGTGACCCCCGGTATGCTGATGGCTGCCATGCGTCTGAACATTCCGACCGTGTTCTGTTCCGGCGGACCGATGGAGGCCGGACGGTGGCGTGGCGAAAACGCTGATTTGATTACGGCGATGGTGAAAGGTGCAGACCCAGAAATCAGCGATGAGGAAATGCAGAAGATAGAAGAGACGGCGTGTCCCGGATGTGGCAGCTGTTCGGGTATGTTCACGGCCAACTCGATGAATTCTCTGACAGAGGCCATCGGTTTGTCGTTGCCCGGAAACGGCACCATTCTGGCTACTCATGCCAACCGTGTGGAACTGTTCAAGCAAGCCGCCCGGCAGATAGTGAAAAACGCTATGGCCTATTATGAAGATGGCGATGAGAGCGTGTTGCCCCGCAATATAGCCACACGCGACGCTTTTATGAACGCCATGTCTCTCGATATTGCCATGGGAGGAAGCACCAACACCATTCTTCACCTCTTGGCAGTGGCTCAGGAGGGGGAAGTGGACTTCACGATGAATGATATAGACAGGCTGAGTCGTAAAGTTCCGTGCCTGTGTAAGTTGGCTCCCAATACGCAGAAATATTCTGTTCAGGAGTGTAACCGTGCCGGAGGTATCTTGGGCATTTTGGGCGAATTGAATAAAGGTGGTCTGATTAAAGAAGATGTAAAGCGTGTAGACGGTATGACATTGGGTGAGGCCATCAAGGAATACGACATTACCAATGACCATATTTCAGCAGAGGCCAGTCGAATCTATCAT
Source organism: uncultured Bacteroidales bacterium (assembly GCA_937995875.1). Taxonomy (GTDB): domain Bacteria; phylum Bacteroidota; class Bacteroidia; order Bacteroidales; family Bacteroidaceae; genus Prevotella. Next base: position 87,857 of record CALKIW010000146.1, read on the forward strand.
AGTGCGCCGGGCCGTCGTTTCTCCACCAAGATGGGCAGCCAGAACGAACAATGGCCTTCGCTCGACACCGACAGGGAAAATGGCTGCATCCGCTCGCTGGAATATGCCTATACAAAAGATGGTGGGTTGGCTGTGCTCTTTGGTAACATTGCTCAAGACGGGTGTGTTGTGAAAACAGCCGGAGTGGACGAAAGCCTTTGGCACTTTGCGGGTCCTGCCGTTGTGTTTGATTCTCAGGAAGATGCCTGTGAGGGCATACTCGGAGGTAAGGTCAAGAGTGGCGACTGTGTGGTCATTACTCATGAAGGTCCTAAGGGAGGTCCCGGTATGCAAGAAATGCTTTATCCCACCTCTTATATCAAGAGCCGACATTTGGGCAAGGAGTGTGCGCTGATTACCGATGGGCGATTCTCTGGTGGAACGAGTGGATTGAGCATTGGGCACATTTCTCCTGAAGCAGCTTCCGGAGGAAATATCGGGAAGATTAAGGATGGAGACATTATTGAAATAGATATCCCCAATCGCAGCATCAATGTAAAGCTCAGCGATGAGGAACTTGCTGCTCGACCGCAACAACCGTTGAAGCGTAACAGGGTGGTGAGCAAGGCTTTGAAAGCATACGCCCAAAGCGTTAGTTCGGCAGATAAAGGAGGAGTTAGAGTTATAGAATAGTAGTTTCCATAAGGATTAAAATGTAGTTAGTGTCATGGAAAAAGATAAGAGAGAAATAAAATCATCGCCTGCCCGTGATAAGAATAGGGAGTTTGAAGCTCCATGGGCTGGTGTTCAGATAGGTGAGGAGTGCACAGGTGCCGAGATATTGATGCGGGCCTTATATCAGGAAAACGTTAAGACGATTTTTGGATACCCGGGTGGAGCCATCATCCCTGTTTTTGACAAACTGTACACTTATACCCACAAGCGTGACCCTTGGTTTCATCATGTGTTGGTGCGCCACGAGCAGGCAGCTGCTCATGCGGCCGAAGGGTATGCCCGCGCGAGTGGTGAAGTTGGGGTGGCCTTGGTGACATCGGGTCCCGGTGCTACTAATACATTGACCGGAGTTGCGGATGCTATGATGGACTCCATACCCATAGTGGTCATTGCGGGACAAGTGAGCATCAGCGAGTTGGGGACGGATGCTTTCCAGGAAGTCGATCTTGTAGGTATGACCCAACCCATTACAAAATGGAGTTATCAGATACGCCGTCCGGAGGATGTGGCATGGGCCGTTAGCCGAGCTTTCTATATTGCGCGTAGCGGCCGGCCCGGACCTGTGGTATTAGACTTTCCCAAGAACGCACAAGTGGGTAAGACTAAATGGATGCCCGGAAAGTCAAATACTGTCCGTTCCTACAAGCCATATACAAAGATAGATGCAGAAGCCGTGAGGGCTGCAGCTGCATTGATCAATGCAGCCAAAAAGCCAATGGCGCTTGTTGGTCATGGCGTTGAAATTGCGGACGCTCAAAAAGAGTTGATTGATTTTATAGAGAAAGCAAATATTCCCGCAGCCCGTACGTTGCTTGGGCTTTCAGCGTTGCCCACCGACCACGAATTGAATGTGGGGATGTTGGGGATGCATGGCAACTATGCGCCTAATGTCAAACAGCAGGAAGCCGATGTGCTGATTGCCATTGGCATGCGTTTCTCCGACCGTGATACGGGGCGACTGAGCGACTACGCTAAACATGCAAAGATTATTCATCTTGACATCGACACGTCAGAGATAGATAAGAACGTGAAAACCGACGTGGCTGTGATTGGTAACTGTAAGGATAGCCTGCCGGCCATAACTGCACTGCTCGACGCTGCTGACCACTCGGAATGGATCCAGTCGTTTGCTCCGTTGTATGAAAAGGAGAAGCAGGAAGTTATCGACCCTGCCATACGCCCATCGGAAGGTCCGTTGCTCATGGGCGAAGTGGTAGACGCGGTAACAAAGGCTGCCGGAGAGGAAGGAGTGTTGGTGAATGATGTTGGGTTGAATCAAATGATTTCAAGTCGATATTTCAAATATACCAAGAAGCGCAGTATCATCACGAGCGGAGGATTAGGCACGATGGGCTTTGGCCTTCCAGCAGCGATTGGTGCCGCGATTGGTGCTCCCGATCGTAAGATTTGCTGCTTTATGGGTGATGGAGGCTTTCAAATGTCAATTCAGGAGCTTGGTACCATTATGGAACAACAGACACCCGTGAAGATGATATTGATGAATAACAACTATCTGGGCAATGTTCGCCAGTGGCAGGATTTAATGTTTGACCATAGACACTCGTTCACGCGCATGTTGAATCCCAACTATGAGCGTATAGCTAATGGCTACGCCATCCCTTATGATGTGGTGATCGATCGAGCCGATTTAAAGCAAAAGGTTGCCAAGATGTTGGCTACCGACGGTCCTTACATATTGGAGTGTGCGGTCAAGGAAGAAGAAAACGTGGTACCTATGATCACGCCGGGAAGCTCAGTAGATGAAATGAAGTTACATTTGGACATATAAAGAAATGAATCAGAAGTTTTATACCTTATTAGTATATAGTGAGAATGTTGCCGGCGTGTTGAATCAGGTAACGGCAGTTTTTACGCGTAGACAGGTGAACATAGAGAGTCTGAACGTATCTGCATCAAGTATTGAAGGCATCCATAAGTACACCATAACTTGCTGGAGTGTGCCTGATGAGATAGAGAAGATAACCAAGCAGTTAGAGAAGAAGATAGACGTTGTCAAGGCGAACTATTATACAGACGATGAACTGTTCATCCATGAAGTTGGGCTTTATAAGATTTCGACTACGGCTCTGTTGAACAATCCTGAGATTTCTCGTACCATTCGTAGACACGATGCGCGTATGATGGAAGTAAATCCTAAATACTCCACAGTGTTGTTGGCTGGTCTTACTGAGGACATTGCTGATTTATACAACCAACTGAACGCCTATAATTGCCTGATACAATATTCTCGTTCAGGGCGCATTGCGGTGACACGGAGCTTTGAGGAACCTGTAACCGATTTCTTGAACGAACAGGAACAGTTGTAACAAATTCTATTATGGGTCAGAAAGTTGATAAAATGTTGTTACCCAAAGTCGGACGATATAACTTTATGGCAGAGCCCTTTCATTGCGATTTCCAAGACAGTTTATTTATTGGACACTTGGGGAACGCCATGTTGAATGCTGCCGATTTTCACAGCAACGATCGTGGCTATGGAATGCATTATCTCCAGACAATTAACAAAACTTGGGTGCTGTCGAGGCTCGCTATAGAAATGACCGAGATGCCTAAGGCATACGACAACTTCTCAATCGAGACTTGGGTAGAAGCAGCGTTGAAATCTTTTACAAGTAGAAACTTTGCTGTCAGCAGTCGTGATGGTAAGCGAACTTATGGCTACGGACGCAGTGTTTGGGCCATGATAGATACCCAAACCCGTCAGCCGGTGAATTTGTTTGATGTTCGGGACGGGCTGATATTGGACTATATTGAGACCGGTAAGGAGTGTCCCGTTGCAAAACCCGGAAGGGTGAAGATGAATAAGGATGCAGAACTTGTGCGAAGTATTGACACCTATTATAGTGACGTGGATGTAAACGGACATGTTAATTCAGTGAAATATATAGAACATATTTTAGACCTTTTCGGTCTTGAATGGTATCGCTCACACTTCCTTAAGCGTTTCGAAATAGCTTATGTGGCAGAAAGTTATCAAGGCGACAGACTTAATCTGTACAGAGAACAAACCGACGAAGGGCAGTTTTGTGTCAGAATTACGAAAGGAACGTCCTCAGAAGTCGAAGTTGTTAGAAGTTTGGTTAAATTTATAAATATTTGAAATAATATTTGTCTGTTTTCTATTATTTTGTTACCTTTGCGTTCATGTAATTTAAAGCGAATTACAATATAAATTTGAAAGCAGATATTAACGTTATAAAACACATATAATTATGGCAAAGATGGATTTTGGTGGTGTCGTAGAAGACGTTGTCACCAACAAGGAGTTTACTTTGGAAAAAGCACGCGAAGTGCTGAAAGACGAAACTATTGCTGTGATAGGCTATGGTATTCAGGGACCCGGTCAGGCCGGAAATCTTCGTGACAATGGATTTAATGTCATTATTGGTCAGCGTGAAGGCAAGACCTATCAGAAAGCAGTAGAGGACGGTTGGGTTCCCAACAAGACTTTGTTCTCTATAGAAGATGCTGTCAAGAAAGGCACCATTATCGTTATGTTGTTGTCTGATGCCGGACAAATTGCTGTATGGCCTAAGATCAAGCCATTGCTTGTTCCCGGTAAAACACTATATTATTCACATGGCTTTGCCATCAACTGGGCCGATCGCACAGGTGTTGTTCCACCAAAGGACATCGATGTTATCATGGTTGCTCCCAAGGGATCCGGAACATCTCTGCGCACCATGTTCCTCGAAGGTCGTGGCTTGAATTGCTCATATGCAGTTTATCAGGATGCATCGGGCAAGGCAGAGGAGAAGACAATAGCTATGGGTATTGGCATCGGTGCTGGTTATTTGTTCAAGACAACCTTCCAGCGCGAGGCTACATCCGATCTCACCGGTGAGCGCGGCTCACTGATGGGTGCTATTGAGGGCTTGTTGGAGGCTCAATACGAGACACTGCGTGCGCATGGCCACACGCCATCAGAAGCATTCAATGAGACCGTAGAGGAACTTACCCAGAGTCTCGGCCCGTTGTTCGGCGAGAAGGGAATGGACTGGATGTATGCTAACTGTTCTACGACTGCACAGCGTGGAGCACTCGACTGGCGTCCACGTTTCAAGGCTGCCATCAAGCCGGTTATGGAATGGTTGTACCTGAGTGTTGAGAACGGAACAGAGGCACAGATATCCATCGACAGGAACTCTCAGCCCGACTATCGTGAGAAACTCAACGAGGAGCTTAAAGCTATGCACGATATGGAAATGTGGCGCGCTGCAGAAACGGTACGTCAGCTGCGTCCTGAGAATAACTAATTTCCCACAATATGAAATAGAAATCCCCGAACTGTAATTACGTTTCGGGGATTTTTTATAGATAGATGAACACACCGTCAAGGTGTATCAGTTCTTCGTTTACAAGATGTTGAAGCGCCTTGTCCAACTGGGATTGGCTGATGTTGAGTTGATGCAGTTCGTCGATTTTGTGTTTTTGCTTATCGTTGAGTAGTGTCATGATTTGCTCCTGAGCATCTTTTGTTGCTTTAGATGAATAGTGGCTTGGTTTGTTGTCCAAACAAACGTCACACACATTACAATCGTGAGTATTAGCCTCTCCAAAGTAACGGAGCAGCTGTCGGCTGCGGCATACCTTGTCATTGGTGGCATATTCTATCATGGCTTCAATTCGCTTGGTGAATTGATCCTTTCGATTTTCATATACGTTTCGGGGAATAACCACTTCAGACTCATCTACACGGTTTTGTGTGTAGGTGATATACGGAGTTTTGCGTTGTGGTATAAAATGCAGAATATGCTTTTTGCTCAATGTCTTTAACACCTGATAGGTCAGCTCTCGCCCAATTCCGGCTTCCATAGCAATCAGTGCTTCGTCGATATAACCGTAGTCAGTAAAGAGGCTTCCATAGTTTCTCAGTATAGCCGTAATCACGGCTTCTTCATGTGAAGTTAGTTCGTTGAGTCGGTAGAGTTCGTTCCTCCCCAATAGAAACATCAGCCTTGCACTCGTGTCCGGATCCATTTCATATTCCAGATAACCGGCATTTTGCAATAAGCGCAGGGCTGCATTGACTCTCAGGGGAAAGTATTTATAGATATGGCAAAACTTATCTATCTCGAATGAGAAAGTGTGTTCATTGCCACTCCCAACGCCTATCACGTAATAATAGGCTAAGTGTTCATATACATCTTTTATAAAATCTTTTTCCGGAAAATTGTCTGCAATTCGTTTGTTCAGTTTCCGATGGTCGCTGTTATTCCATAGCAACACGGCATAGGCTTTGTTCTTATCTCTTCCGGCTCGGCCTGCTTCCTGAAAATAGGCCTCTATAGAGTCCGGGCAGTCCATGTGCACAACTGTTCTGACGTCCGGTTTGTCTATACCCATACCGAATGCGTTGGTAGCCACCATCACTCTTTTCTTGTCTTGTTTCCATTGCTTTTGCCGTTCGTCTTTTATTGTCGGCTCAAGGCCGGCATGATAGAACGTTGAGGATATACCGTTTTGTTCCAGCATTGCCGAGACGTCTTTGCATCTGCGGCGACTGCGTACATAAACGATGGCACTACCGTTTACGCTCGATAAAATATGCACAAGTTCTCGCTCCTTATCGGTTGCCACTCTCACCACATAAGCCAAATTCCTGCGTTCAAAACTCATGTGAAACACATTTTCGGCCTTGAAGGAAAGTTGCTTCTGAATGTCGCCTATCACTTGAGGAGTGGCGGTAGCCGTAAGGGCAAGTACAGGTGCGTTTGGCAGCAATTTCCTTATTTCTGCAATTCGCAAATAGGAGGGACGGAAATCATACCCCCATTGGCTGATGCAGTGAGCCTCATCCACAGTGATGAAGCTCACTTTCATCTTTCTGATCTTGGTTTGAAAAATAGCGGAGCCAATGCGTTCGGGCGATACATAGAGCAATTTTATATCTCCGAGAATGCAATTATCCAGACTCTTCACAATTTCATGTCTGGACATTCCCGAATAGATTGCTGTGGCCCTAATGCCTTTGTCCCGAAGGTGTTGCACCTGATCTTTCATCAGCGCAATCAGCGGGGTCACCACAATGCATAAGCCCTCCTGCGCCATTGCCGGCACTTGAAACGTGATAGACTTTCCTCCGCCGGTAGGCATCAGTCCAAGCGTGTCCTTACCGGAGCCGATGCTTTCGATGATTTCCCGTTGAATACCTCGAAAACTATCATATCCCCAGTATTGCTTCAGAATTTTAAGGTATGAATCTGTCTTCACTTTGTGCTGACTTAACCGATTGGTTCTTCTCCTTCAGCAGGTCTTATGTCTTCAATTTGCAGCTGCACTTGGTTGCGTTTAAACACATTGTCTTCAATGGTGTAGGCAATGTCGAACGCACGTTTCGACTTGATGTATCTTGCCGAAGCACTTTGCCCGAACGCTATTCCGTTCATGACGGTGGCAGAGATAGAATCTACCAGTTCCAATTTAATATGTTCTTGTGAACGCCCTATCACCTTACTTGTACCATAATCGTAAACGCCTTTGGTGTAGAAAATGGGTTTCCTGTTTCCCGGACCGAATGGAGAGAAACGCTTCAAATCGCTGTGAAACCGTTTGGTAATATCCTTAAAGTTAATTTCTGCGTCAATTTCCAAATAGGCTTCTATCTGTTCCGGCTCAATGTATTCTTCCACATATTGGTGGAATCGCTCGCAAAATTCCGGAATGTCCTCCCATTTCAGTGTGAGGCCGGCAGCATAGGTGTGTCCTCCGAAGTTAATCAAGAGATCACGGCAGCTCTTGATGGCCGCATACACATCAAATCCCATGACAGATCGTGCCGATCCCGTCGCAAGCTCGCCATCACGTGTGAGCACTACGGTGGGGCGGAAATACATCTCCGTGAGCCTTGATGCCACAATACCGACAACGCCCTTTTTCCAATGTTCATCGTAGAGAACGATGCTTGAAGGATGCTCCTGACTTTCAAGTTTTGCCACAATTTGATTGGCTTCCTCTGTCATTTGCTTGTCAATATCTTTGCGTTGCTCGTTGTATTCATTGATAAGACGTGCTTCTTTCAGGGCTGCGCTGTAATCTTTCTCAACCAGCAGATCAACGCTTTCCTTTCCGTTTTCCATACGTCCGGAAGCATTGATGCGCGGCCCTATCTTAAAAATAATGTCGCTCATAGACAGTTCGCGCCCGTTGAGTCCGCATATATCAATAATCGACTTCAGTCCGATGCTTGGATTCTGATTGAGCTGTTTCAGTCCGTGAAAAGCCAGAATCCTGTTTTCGTCCACCACCGGAACAATGTCTGCAGCGATGCTCACTGCACAGAAATCGAGTAGGGGGATAAGCCTTGAAAAAGGAATACCGTTGTTTTTGGCAAAGGCTTGCATGAACTTAAAGCCCACCCCACATCCGCACAGTTGCTTAAAGGGATAGGTGTCATCAGGCCTTTTAGGGTTGAGAATGGCCACGGCGGGAGGCAGAACCTCGTCAGGAACATGGTGGTCACAAATAATAAAATCTATGCCAAGACTTTTGGCATATTTAATTTCCTCGATAGCTTTGATGCCGCAATCGAGAATAATGATTAGCTTTACATTGTTTTTCTGTGCATATTCCACTCCCTTCTTACTCACTCCATATCCTTCATCGTAACGGTTGGGAATGTAGTATTCTATGTTTGAGTAGAATTGTTGCAGGAATTTATATACCAATGCAACTGCCGTGCATCCATCCACATCGTAGTCGCCATATACCATGATGCGCTCTTTGCGTCCCATAGCATCGTTCAGACGGTCTACAGCAACATCCATATCTTTCATCAGGAAAGGATTGATGAGGTCTGCCAGTTGGGGCCTGAAAAATCGCTTGGCAGCACTTTCAGTGGTTATGCCACGTTTAATAAGCAGGCCGGCCAATAGGGGAGCTATCTTGAGTTTCTCGCCTAATTCTTTAGCTTGTTGGGTATGGTCTGATGTAGGTGGGTTGTATTTCCATCTAAAATGCATTTTAAAGTATTTTTATTCTGCTTCAAAGTTACTAAAATTCATTGAGAATAGATTGGTTTTTCTTCGAAAAGTTATAACAATTTCTACATCTTCATGTTTTTAGGTGACTATATGTTGATGAAGAAGGGAATAGGAATTTATCTGCAATATGAGAACTCGCAGACTTACCCTGAGCGCGTGTCAAGCCAGTTGTCACGTTTTTAATTGAGCAGGGCTTATCGCAGAATTTCGTTTGTCCGGCATGAACGAAGCTTTGACTTTCAATTTTTGTTTTTCTATTCTGCCGGCTATGGTACTACACAAACGCCCCCGAACAGCCAAATGTTGTTCGGGGGCGTATGTATTCAGGAAATCACCTGTTAGATATTGATTTTCTTTCTTATGTCTTTCGGAACAGCGTTTTTATTCACCATGAAGTCCATCGTGTTGGCAATGATGAAGTTTTTGGTCATATACCATATTCCCTTGTACTCTCCGGTTTCGCCCCACGAGTTCTTTACCATATAGTATTCCTTGCCGTTCTGGTCTTTGGCAATACCGTAAATCAGCATACCATGATCGTCCGTGAGTTCCCAGTTGTCAAAGCGTTCCTGTCGTTGCTTTTGTGTAGGTGTTATCTCCGGAACATTTACGCCCAGAGAGTCTATGATGTTCTTTTTCTTCTCTACCGACAGTTTGAGCCAACGTGCCATATCGCTTCCATCCATGTTTTCCATTTTCTTGGTGTCGTACATATAGGCCAGCCCCTGACGGGTAAAGCCATCTTCGCTCACGTCGCCACCCCATGCAACGGTGTAGCCATTCATGATGGCGTTGTCGATAATCCTTTCCAGATCTTTGATGGGCACGTTCCATGAGAGCGGGTAGCGCCAGTTGTCCTGTACCTCAACGGCAAATGCTGTCCAGAACGGGTGGTGTGTGTACGAGGTGAAAGTAACATAGTCGTCCCAGTCCAATCCCAGACTTGCGGCGAAGCTTTTCGGAGTGTAGGTCTTGCCTTGATAGGTGAAACTTTCCGGACACTCGCCCAGATAAGCGTCGAGTATTCCCTGCAGTCCCACCTTCCATTGGCTGGAAAGTTTTTTGGCATTGCTTTTAGCCACACTCTCCACGTATGGAGTCATCACCGAGAAAAATTCGTTGAAGTTGTTCAGCGAGTCGCCATACAAGCTGCCGGGAAACGGCATGGCGTCCTCAGGACAAATGCCGAAGTTCTGTATCACATAGAGCGGGTCGAAAGCACTGCCACCCTGCGAGAACTGACAGTCGCCATGTAGACGCACCACCTGAATGGCACGGTCCATATAGGTCTTGTTGGCAACGAAACTTTCACAAAGGTCGTATGTCTTGCCTGTAGCTTTCAGTATTTCTGCCTCAAAAAAACTCAGCGTGGAATATGCCCAGCAAGTGCCGGAGCGGTTTTGGTCTTTGATGCTGGTAATGGCATTTTCTTTCACTACGGTGAAAACGGGCTTGTTAGGATTCTCTTCCGTCTTCTTTTCCTGTGCGTTAGCTCCTAACGCAAACATTGTTAGGAGAGCCGCAAAAAATAGTTTTTTCATTATGATTGTTACTTGTTTATATTTTAACATTATATTTATGATAGTCTTTTAACGGGCAATAAAAGCCTCTACATCCTTGGGATGATAGGGAATGCGTTCCTTCCCGATGAAACGACAGCCGTCTTTGGTGATGAGCAGGTCGTCTTCAAGTCGAATGCCGCCAAAGTCTTTGTAGGTTTCGAGCTTGTCGAAATTGATGAAGTCCTTGCAGTGTCCTTTGACTCTCCATTCATCGATGAGGGCCGGAATGAAGTAGATGCCCGGCTCGTCGGTCACCACAAAACCCTCTTGCAAACGTCGGCCCATACGCAGGCTGTTTGTTCCAAACTGTTCGAGATTGGGACGCACTTCATCGTCGAAGCCTACGTTAATTTGGTCGAAATTCTCCATATCGTGTACGTCCATTCCCATCATGTGTCCCAGACCGTGCACCATGAACATGGCGTGTGCTCCGGCTGCCACTGCGTCGTCGGTGTCACCCTTCATCAGACCGATTTCTTTCAGTCGCTCAGTCATCAGCCGACATACGCCAAAATGCACGTCCCACCATTTCACGCCGGGTTTGGCTATGGTGAGCACATAATCATGACATTCTTCTACAATAGAATATATCTCCAACTGACGCTGGTCAAACTTGCCGCTGACCGGCGTCGTGCGTGTGTTGTCCGAGCAGTAGTTGTTGATGGTTTCGGCTCCCGCGTCGCAGAGCATGAGCCTTCCTGCCTGCAATTTGTCCATCGAGGGTGAGCCGTGCATACATTCTCCGTGTTGTGAGAGAATCGTTGGGAAACTCACCATAGCCCCCAATCCATTGGCTATTCCGTCCAACACACCGGCAATTTCTTTCTCCGTGATGCCCGGACGACACATCTTCATGGCCGTTGTGTGCATCTTGTATCCAATGCTTGCCGCACGTTCCAATTCTTCTATTTCTTCCGCGCTTTTCGTTGAGCGCATTTTTACAATGGCCTGAATCAGAGGCATCGAGGCACTGTCCTTTTGCTGGTTGGGATGAATTCCCAGCAGATCGAATATCTGGATTTTGATGTCTGAACGATAGGGGGGAAGGAAGTGCACTGTGCGTTTTTGGCGCAGAGCGTCAAGACAGATGCTTGTCAGTTCTTTCATGGGGGCTGTGTGGGCTACTCCCACTTGAGCCGCCATGTCATGCATGGTGTCTACGGTCCCGTACCAAACGATGTCGTCGATGGAAATATCATCACCGATGAGCGTTTCCTTATTGTTGTCTATATCGATAACGCCAACGAGCCCTTCTCTGTTTTGTCCAAAATAATAGAGAAACGAAGAGTCCTGACGAAACGGGTGATAACCGTTGCTGGGATAGTTTGCCGGTGAGCCGTTGTTGCCAAAAAGAACAATGATACCACTCTTTACGAGTTTTTTTAATTCTGTGCGTCGGCTGACGTAGGTCTCTTTACTGAACATATTAGGGATTTTTATATTTTAAATTATTGCAAAGTTATGAATAAATCGGCAAAATTGAGTATTTTTGCAATTAAAATTAAGGTTTCTTATGCGAATTGACAGAAATACAGGACTTGTGCTTGAAGGTGGAGGGATGCGCGGTGTTTTTACGAGCGGCGTGTTGGATGCTTTTATGAAGAACGACTTGTATTTTCGTTATGTGGTTGCCGTCTCAGCGGGGGCGTGTAATGGGATGAGTTATATCTCCCGCCAGCCGCGACGTGCCCGCATATCCAACATTGATTTCCTTGCTAAATATGATTATATCGGCTTGCGCTATTTGGTGACGCAGGGTTGTCTGTTCGACCGGAAACTGCTTTACGAGCGTTTCCCTGACGAATTGATACCTTTTGATTATGACGAATATTTCAGGCATGCTGATGGTTTCGAGATGGTGGCAACCAACTGCCGTAGCGGGCAGGCTGTCTACCTGAAGGAGCTGAAGGATAAGGCTCGTGTTAATGAAGTAGTGAAGGCGTCGAGCAGTCTGCCCTTTGTGAGCAAGATTGTAAACATAGACGGGGAGCCGTATCTTGACGGTGGAATTATAGACTCCATTCCTGTGATGCGGGCCATAGCGACGGGCCACAAGACGAATGTCGTCGTTTCAACCCGTAATCACGGCTTCCGCAAGACCGCTAAAGACCGTAAAATCCCCTATTTCATTTACAAGAACTATCCACGCCTTCGTGTGGCGTTGAGTCGTCGCATTGAGGCCTATAACAATCAGTTGCAGCTTATAGAAGATTTGGAAGCTCAAGGCAACATCGTCTGCATACGCCCTCAAAAGCCTGTGGAAGTGGGGCGTCTCGAACGGGATACCGGCAAACTTGAGCGGCTCTACGAGGAGGGTTTCGAGCTGGGTAACCGTTTTTGTGAGGAATATATATAAGCAAACATCCCTTTTGCCGATTGGCAAAAGGGATGAATTTCATGTAGAACAGACCTATCTGAGGAATAACACTTCAAGTGCTATTTCAGCAGGTCGGGTCTCAATCGCTTGGTCCGCTCCATCGCTTGGTCTATCTCCCATTGCTTGATTTTTGCTTCGTTACCGCTCAGTAGAATGTCGGGCACTTTCCAACCCTTATAGTCGGCCGGCCGCGTGTAGATGGGCGCAGCCAATAAGTCATCCTGAAAACTGTCGGAAAGCGCACTCTGTTCGTCGCTGATGGCTCCCGGCACAAGTCTCACAACGGCGTCCGTGATGATCGCGGCTGCCAGTTCTCCGCCTGTGAGCACAAAGTCGCCGACACTGATCTCTCGCGTGACCAAATGGTCGCGCACCCGCTGATCGATGCCTTTGTAATGACCACAAAGTATCACCAGATTCTGTTGCAGGCTCATCTCGTTGGCGATGTGCTGGTCGAACTGCTCACCATCGGGCGTCACAAAGATCACATCATCGTAGTTCCGCTCGGCTTTGAGGGCAGAAATGCAGCGGTCGATGGGCTCTATCTGCATCACCATCCCGGCGAAACCGCCGTAGGGATAATCGTCTACGCGGCGCCATTTGTCCAGCGTGTAGTCGCGCAGGTTGTGCAAATGGATTTCGGCCAGTCCTTTCTTTTGAGCACGAGCCAGTATCGACTCGTTAAGAAATCCCTCTATCATTTCCGGTAAAACGGTGATGATGTCTATTCTCATGTTCTTGTATGCGATTTAATGATGTTTCAAAAGGGGGCGTCAATCAAACGTCCATTTCAATGCAAGGGTGGGAATGGCATAAAAATGATTGTTTTCACCCTTGTTGTTCCAAACAAAATTGTTGCTCAATTCTACTTCCGTACCAACACTTAATTTTACTTTATCCCAGCCCTTTAAAGTGTTGAGGTTGAACCAGAACTGTGGCTCTGAAAGCAGAATCCACTTCCCCTTTACATAGGGGTCGTACCATGTGTCGCAGAATCCGCTGAAAGTGCAGAGCTTGTTGGCGAATGTGATGTTCCACACTTCGGTCAGCTGAAAGGAGCTGAAGGGCCGTGCAGCGTGATGACGGTTTTTGAAATAATATTTGTACATCGCCTGAATGCTGAATGTACGACTGAAATCGGCACTGTGCCAGTTCCATGCTCCACCGATCAATGTGGCATGTTGGAAGCGCGTTGCCTGCCAGGTGTTTTCATCGCTGGTCAGTCCACCGTTATATTCCACGTGGGCTGCCCATTGTTTATTCTTCGTCACGTTAAACTCACGGGCTATTTCCCAATAGGCTCCGGCCACACCGTCGCGCTGATAGTCAATGTCCGTGAAGGTGAACGTGCTTCCCCAAGCGTCGGCTTTAAACATCTCAAACGTTGTGGTCATACTTGGGCGGTTGCTGAGGTTTTGACCCATTGAATGTCCGAAATCATAGTGCAGCTGAATATTCTGCGCGCTCAACGAAAGCGCTGCTGCCATCAAGGCTGCTGTTGCGAGGAGTTTTTTCATGTTTTTGCAAATTTTGTGCAAAAGTAAGTTAAATTCCCAAAACGTCCAAATGTTTGCCTGTTTATTCCGCAAACCGGTCGACAAACTCGTCTTCCGACAGAATGGGAATGTTCAGTTGTTGTGCCTTTTTGTTTTTGCCACTGGTCGAAGTCGCGTCATTGTTGATGAGAAACGAGGTCGATTTGCTCACCGCACTGGTCACCTTTCCGCCCTGACTTTCGATATAGGCCTTCAGTTCGTTGCGGTTTTTATAGTGGTGTACGTCTCCGGTGACCACAAAAGTCAGCCCCTCACATTTCTTTCCTACGGGTTGGGTCGATGTCTGTTCTATGGTGACTTCTGCCAACAGTCTGTCGACAATGGCTAAATTTCCGGCATCTCTGAACCAATTCACAAATGAGGCCGACGTCTCCGGACCAATACCCGGTATCATGGTGAGCAACTCGTTGGGCGCCGGCGCAAAGAGGCCGTCGGTCTTTTGGCGACCTGCAGCCATGTCGATGAGTTCTCGCAGGGGATAGGCGGCGAGCAGACGATTACACGCATCCTGTCCAACCATGGGAATAGACAGGGCATACAAAAACCTGCGGGCTTCCACTGTTCGGGCTTTTTCGACAGACCGTGCGATGTTGGCCGCCGACCTTTCGCCAAATCCTTCCAGACGGGCAATTTCGCGGGCGTGGTCGGGGAGATGATAGATGTCGGCATATTCGGTAACCCATCCGAGGTTGATAAATTTAGAAATGATTTGTTCGGAAACGCCATCTACATTCATTCCCTCCTTAGACAGGAATCGCCTGAACTTCTTCAGTTGTTTGGCAGGACAGCCCTCGTTGGTGCAGTGCAGTGTCTTGGTACCGCTGTTCGGACTTGTGACAATCTCTGTAGGCGATTGGCAGACCGGACATTCGCACGGAATCTGCAGTTCGCCCACCTTCTCCCTGACCTTGATCACCTTCGGAATAATCTTGTTGGCCTTGATCACGGCCAGTTTTGTGCCTTTCCCACCAATGCCCAGTCGTTCACACTCGCTGATGTTGCAGAGCGAAGCGCGCTTCACGGTGGTGCCTTCCAGTTCTACGGGTTTGAAGACGGCAACGGGCGAGATGGTCGATGCCGCGCAGCTCCATTCTATCTCTTCCAGCTCCGAGTCGGCGCTTTCGTCCTGCCATTTGAATGCGTAGCCGCCACGTGTGGCATGGTGACCCGTCACCGAGCCGGTGGCTGCATATTCGGTGTCGTCATAGACAATCACAAGACCGTCTACGGGATAGGGGTTTTGGCGGTTGGTGACGTGCAGCGTCCACCGGTCAATCACCGCTTTAATATGGTCGAGTGTGGGGTGTTCGATGCGTTCGTGTTCCACGCATTTCATGCCGTTGGCTTTCAGAAAATCCATGCGTTCGCCCCACGACGAAATTTCCTCGTCGCAATACACCAGATTAAACGGAATCCAGTTGATGTGTCTTTGGGCCACCTCGTTAGCATCTTTCAGAGTGAGGGAGCCGGAAGCGA
The DNA here is from genome assembly GCA_937995875.1 of uncultured Bacteroidales bacterium. Classification (GTDB taxonomy): domain Bacteria; phylum Bacteroidota; class Bacteroidia; order Bacteroidales; family Bacteroidaceae; genus Prevotella. Next base: position 103,545 of record CALKIW010000146.1, read on the forward strand.
GATTTCGTGGGTTGGCATACTCCTCATCGTTCTCCATGTTAAACTGCTCAAAATCCTCATACGAGATGACGGCTTCGCCACGAATAACCACATGCCCGTCGGCTTTTATCTTCTGCGGAATGCCTGCGATGGCTTTGCTCAGGTGGGTGATGTTGGTACCGATGTGCCCGTTGCCGCGCGTCACCACCTTGGTCAGCGTACCGTTGTCATAGGTCACCACCAGCGTCAGGCCGTCCAGCTTCCACGACAACCATATAGGCTTGTCTTCGGCCCATTTCACCAAATCTTCCGGCTGTTTGGTCTTGGCCAGAGACAAGGTGGCAAACTCGTGCTCCTCTTTTTGCCCCGCGATGTTGTCCTCCGAAACTTTGGTAGTAGGCGATTCGGGCAGCGTTTCGCCCGTTTCCCGTTCAAGCTGCTTCAGCTCGTCGAACTTAGCGTCCCACTCGTAGTCGGTCATCAGTTCTCCCAGACCGTTATAATACGCGTCCGAAGCGCGGTTGAGTTGCTCAACCAGCAGCTGCATTTTCTGTATTTTGTCCATAGAAAGCGTGTATAGTTACCTTAAGTGGCCATCCAATCTCATCAAAAACGATGTGCCAATTCTTTTACAAAGATAACGCAAACGAGCGCAATGAAAGTTTACTTTCAAATTGCCGAGTGTAGCTTATCTTCTGCAAAGATAGCTATTTAATTTTGGATTTGCACCGATTTCTGTTCTAAAATTCACGGTCATTGCCATGTGTCGGGCACAAACAGGATTGATCTGTCTGAAATGTATTTGCTTCTGCGTCTCCGTGTTTTATCATGTTCTTTTCATCATCACGACGGGAAGCCTGTTGATGGAAATGCGGGAATCGACACCATGATGCTTGTCATGAAGTGGCGGACAAGCCAAAACATACACTGCACACCACTCAATATCGTCAATAAAACTTCACTGTAATGTTGTCTGAATTTTAGGATGCTACAGCAAAACAAAAGTCATTTTCCGCCCATTTCATCGAGATTTTCACCGCTCTTGTTCTTCATGATTTTGCGACTAAGGCCTTTCGGCACTGCGGCTAAGCCTTATTCGTGATGCGGTTTGGCTTTTGCCGCGCTGCGATGAAGCCTCAACCGCACTGCCGTTGCATATCCAACCGCAGGGCAGAAAACGGTTGCAATCCTTCCGCTGAATGCAATTTATTTGTAAATCTCTGTCAATCAGCAACTTGCAAACTATGCGTTATTTTCGCGTATTTTGAGCCATCGCCTTTTCGTTTTCAAATAAGCAAATTCTGAGAGGACTTTTGTCCATATTTTTTCACCTTATTAAATAACGCTACTGATAGGTTTGTTTGGAAATTCTTTGTATATTTGCACAAGCCCTCAAAGAGGATGAAGCCATTTTCTGATAAAGAAAGGATAGACACGAGGGACTGAAAAATCATACAAAATGAATATCATTGTTTCTGAAGAGATTAAACAGGTGTGCCCTGATTTTGTGGGGGCGTGTGTGGATGCACAGGTGAAAAACAGCAAATATAGCCAGGCATTGTGGGACGAAATCAATGCCTTGGGCAATGACTATCGTGCCACGCTGACCACCGAGTCGCTGAAGGATTTGTCGGGGATTGCTGCCACGAGAAAGGTTTACAGAGCTTGCGGAAAAGACCCCTCGCGCTATCGACCGGCTGCTGAGGCTCTGATTCGCAGACAACTCAAGAACAAGGATTTATACCAAATAGATACTTTGGTAGACCTTATCAATTTGGCGAGCATACGCTTTGGCTACAGCATCGGAGGTTTTGACGCTGACCGGTTTGCAGGCGACACTTTGACATTGGGTGTTGGCCGTGAAGACGAGCCTTTCGAAGGGATTGGACGGGGAATGATCAATATAGAAGGGCTGCCTGTCTACCGAGATGCAGAGGGTGGAGTAGGTACGCCCACTTCGGACCATGAACGCACGAAAATCAATATCGACACCACACATCTTGTGGTGCTCATTAACGGATACGACGGTGATGAGGAGCACGTAAGGGCTAACGCGATGTATATTTCGGAGCTTCTGCGAAAGTATGGCGAGAGCGATGGAGGAACATATAAGGTTTACAAATGACAGAGCCATAAGGTCTTCCCATAAGCCAACCGCTGCTGCGAGATTGAAATCACAGGAAGACCTTGCTGCTTTCAGAAACAGACAACGGGTTATTGCTGCTGTATCAAATCTACGATTTTCCTGTCGGCATCGGTCCATGCCAATGTGGCAAGGTCTTCAGCGGAGAGCCATTGGGCATCGAGGTGTTCGAACATCGTGAATTCTCCCTCTCCGCCCTTGCAGAGATAGGCGGTCAGTTCGATGGTGAAATCGGGATAATCGTGGGTGATGGTACCTATTTTGCGCCCTACATACACATCCCAGTCCATTTCTTCGTTGATTTCCCGAAGGAGTGCTTCGTGATCGCTCTCACCTTCTTCTACCTTTCCGCCGGGAAATTCCCAACGCTCGGAGTTGTATGCTTCGTGCGAGCGACAACGTTGCATACACAGATATTTGCCGTCTTTGACAACGACGGCTGCAACAACTTTGATTTTCTTCATCGTGTTCTATTTTTGGTTTAATATTCGCGTCGTAGGACTGTAGAATTTCAGTCGGGCTTGTCTGATAGCGGGTCGCAGCCTTCGGTTGTGAGGGCTGCCATGCTTATGCCGCTCCCTTACATGCTTTTGCGAATTTACAAATAAAATCTTGTCCATGCTTTTAAAATACGGTTTTTTTCGTATTTTTTTTAGAAAACATACGAAAACAGACAAGTCGGTAGCCACATCATATAGGTAAAACAATGTTCGGAGCTAATAAAATATGTATCAAAAGGCGCAAATATTAGAGCATTTTAAAGGCATATTAGAGCATTTTAAAGGCATAATGTGTACTTTTTTTTGCTTTTTATAGTACTTTTTGATCAATGGACAGAAATAATACATAAAATCCTTGCCGTATTTTTATAATTGTGATACCTTTGCACAGTTTTTGAAATATTACCATACATAACAACCATAAATACAAACAGTTGGGATAATGCAAAATGGTTTCCGGTTTGAAGGAGCATGAACTTCCTTGCTTAAATCAACAGTGGTGTGTGCAGCATCGTTTGTTGGGACAGCATGGTATTAGCTTAGTAACTGATCGGATAAGTTGCAATTAAACTACCATTTTGAGTTTGTCCGCATAGCAGTTGAATAATCATTAAAACAACAAAAGGTGGCGTTTACGCCTTATACTTTTATGCAGCCCTCGCCGGACGGTGATAGGGTCTCGTGACGAGAGGGCTATGGAGCGTTAAAATAAATCAAGTAAAAAGTAAAAAGATAACATTCTGAGTTTACAATTTCATCATAACAATGCTTGCTGGGTTGTGCTCCTTGTGAGCTTGCAGGGCAGAGATGTGAGTTGTAGAGGATATAAACAGCCCAACCACATATCATTTTGCGGGCATTGCATGATGATAACACGGGTATATTGTGACGGAGAGTTTAACTTAAGAATCAATAATAGATTTTATCATGAAACGTAAATTTTTAGTAGCATTGATGACGGTAATGTGTATCGGCAATGCGTTTG
>CALKIW010000147.1 GCA_937995875.1 uncultured Bacteroidales bacterium
AGCCTTTTTTATGCAATAAATTCAACCTCAAAGTCTAAATCCGAAACTTGAGTAAGAGATTATCAATAACAAAACAACGAATCCTGTCAAGCCACCTATCTGAATAAAAGACCTTTCACGCATGGCGGCTATTTCCGCTTCCCGTTTCTGTAAGTCTGCTTGAACTTTCTTGTCTATTTGAACTACCAGTCCTTGCAGTTGTCTGTTGAGTTCCGCATTTCGTACAGCAAGGCTATCGGCATGTTCCGACAAACGGCGGCTTTGTGCCTGTTGTTCAGCTATCATATTCCGATTAAGGGAACGGAGCATCGTAGTAGTCGCAGTTGGTTTCGCTTCTTCTTTTTTGCCAAAGATGCCCAAGAAACCCTTGCGCTTGGACTTCTTGGGCTGTTCCTGCACACTCTTCTGCACGATTACAGGTACTTGACTGGTTATCTTATCGTTGATGGCTTGTTGCTGTTCAAGTACCTGTACGATTTGGCACATCTGCCGTTCCTTATCTTCGAGAAGATGGCGTACACTGTCGATACGCTCTGCCGGATAGATAGCTTTGAAACGGCACAGCATACTATCTATTGCCATACGCTGAGTATGGTAATGTTTCAAATCTGCATCTTTCCACTCCAATACAGTCTCGCCCGATAAAGAAAGCTCAATAAGAAGAACAAATATTTCGTGCGATTCTTGGCGAAAAGTATCTATATGACGATTTTGAACTTCCAATTTCTCTAAATCGCACCATTCTTTATGCCAAATATACATTATGCCGATAACCAATCATGCCATCAGCAAATATCCGAGCGAAATTAGATTCTTGATAGATTTCATACTGCCTATAATTTATCCCAACGTCCATCTTTCAGATAAGGCAAAAACTCCCGTATCTTATCTACCGACCAGTCCCACCATTTCAAAGCCTGCATCTGTTCTATTATATCAGGACTGAACCGCTTTCGTATCTCCTTAGCCGGGACACCACCCACAATAGTATAGGGGGGCACATCTTTTGTCACAACCGCCCTTGTGCCAACAATAGCCCCATCACCGATATGGACACCAGCCATAATTACGGCTTCATAACCTATCCACACATCATTGCCTATCACGATGTCGCCTTTGTTGTCCCAAGCGGAAGCCACATCTTCCTTATCCAATTCCCAATCTTCATAAAACAGCGGGAACGTGTAAGTCGATAGTGATTTCAGGGTATGATTGGCGCAGTTGAACAGAAATTTTGCTCCGCAAGCAATAGAACAGAACTTCCCTATTATCAGCCGTTCATGGTTAATGGGATAATGATACAATACGTTGTTTTGCTCAAACAGACGAGGGTCTGAAACAAAATCATTGTAAATGGTATAGTCGCCTACTTTTATTGACGGGTCTTTGACTACGGCATTAAGATAGACGGTCTGGGTATCTCCGGTACGAGGATATATTTTATTTATCATATAATTGTTCAATACAACACAATAAGTTATACTACTTTGAGTAGTACAACCTTTTAATAATTTCATGTCAGGGATAATGACAAAACAATAACAGGCAAACTTAAAACATAAGCCTGTCTATTGCTGAATAGCAATAACTGGAAGTGCTATTCGTTGGGCGTAGCTATATGCACAACTGCCATTTCATATTGTTGAACAACTATTTCTTTTTCTGTTAGTTCTGCAAAGATAGCGTTTTTCCCTAAACTTATATTCTCAGATTATCAATTTCTTTCTGAACCCCGTCTAAAAAGCGGGAAGCGTGCGCCCCGTCCATTTGCGTGTGGTGGAACTGGAAAGAAATGGTAAGTGTCGTTTTCAGCAGGCGGTGTTTGTATTTGCCCCAAATAAGAAACGGATTATTAAAAATGCCGCTATACATGCCGACTGCACCGTCTATTTCATATTGTGCCAAGGCGGAAGTTCCGATAACCATGCTTTCTGTCAAGTCGTGATTGACGCAACTTTCAGCCACTTGTTTGGTAAGTCGCAGATAGTGTTGATTAAACACAGATAAATCATCGCAGAAAGGAATATCACACGAACTTACCTCGCCCTCTCTGTTAGCGACAATGGTGTTTACTGCAATGGTATCGTACTGCATCAGTTTACCGCCAACGGGCAGCAGATAAAATTCTTTCACGTTCCTTGCGGCTTTACCGATGCACCAGCACATCAACATGTTAAACTTCATGCCCGATTTCCGGCTGATTTTCACAAGGCGTGACACATTGAGTGTCTTAAAGAACGTCACCATTGGCATGGGTGCGTTCATCCACATTTCAAAGGCGTATGCCCGGCTGGTTTCTTGGGGATTTACTTCTTTCATACTTAATGCTATTTTCATTTAATGAATCAGGTGGCAAAAGTATGAGAAGCATTTGAACCAAGATAGAACAAACGGGACATTTATATGGGATTGGTGAATAAGTCAGAATAAGGTTTTGTCACTTTCAACAAGGACATGGGCGTATAGCCACAATACTTTTTGAACTCCCGTATGAAATGCGACTGGTCGGAATAACCGCTGGTATATGCTATTTGTGCCTGATTGATTTCTTTACCCGCTTGATGCTGCATCTGCGCCAAAGCCTTTTGGAAGCGGACGATACGGGTATATTCTTTGGGATTGATGCCTACAAATGAATGAAACAACCGTTCAAACTGTTTTTTACTTAGGCAGGCAATGGAAGATAATTCGTTTACAGAGATTTGCGGAGTGATATATATTCGCTGTATGGCGGCATCTATTCTTTTAATTCTGTATGTGGTATTAGCTAAATTATCGGCAATTTGTGACACCAGCCATTTTTCTATATAGCTTATGCAAATAGAATTATTCTCACAGTCGAATATTCGTGTAGCCAGTTCATTCAAACTTTTGTTTTCAAGGCTGTAACCGGACACTTCTTGATTGTAAAAGAGCGATGTCGGCATGTTCAGAAACATACTCATAGCGTGAGGGTGGAATACAACCACTATCATTTCTGTATTGCCGTCTGCATACAAATGGGATGAGAAATTAACTTGTCCGCTGATGGTAAGTTTGTCTTGTGCAGCATTCAATTCGGGAATATATAGTGGTGCTTGCTTATGGAAGATGATTTGAGGGCAACCGATAGGAAAAGTCAGAGTATTCAAAAACTGGTTACTTTTGAATACCCAATAATATCTCACGTAAGGTTGCAATAGCTTACATGGTCTGTAAAAATCGAAATCCTCTTGAATCATTTTACAAAAGTAGCAATTTTATGTTGATTACTAAGCAAAAAGAGGTAAATGAAACATAGAAACGACTGCGCATAATGACAAAGGGCAGAGTCAACCAGCAAGTGCAAAATTAGTCAATCATTTTATAAAACTCCTTT
>CALKIW010000148.1 GCA_937995875.1 uncultured Bacteroidales bacterium
TCAGATAAATTATTTATCTTTGTCGCTAACGTAAATCGTTTACATTGCAAAGATAGTATCTTTAAGAATACCAAACAAACTTTTGGTCTCTTATTTGATACTATTTAACCTTTGTTTTGAATAGAAGATGTTTGTTAACAAATAAAGGCTATATATAATAAGGTCAGATAGAAAAAATGAGTAAAGTCACCAATAAAGAGAAAGACAAAGCATTACAGGCTTTTTATCTTCATACAGACAAAAAGGTCAGTGATGACATAATGGCAATATTGTATAGCGATGGTTACATAGAGAAGCTAACGTCCGTCAATGGCTCTGTGATACGCATTACGAATAAAGGCAAGGCGTTCTACTTAGAAGGAGGTTACGCTGGAAAGGAAAGAAGGGCAAAGAAAAAATAACCGTAAAACGTTCAAAAGGAACATCGTCACGGCTATAATCAGAGGTTTGAGTGGTGCTGTGTCTGGGGCTATTGCTGGGTGGGTGGCTGCCAACTTTCATCTTGTCACCAAGTAAAGCAAACCTGCCAATCCACCTGCCACGGCTCCTGCTACTCCCCCTATAAGGAAAGCATACAACGCCAATCGCCAATCCTCTTTGAAATAGAGGATAATTTCATTAAACCAATCTTGCAATTCTTCTTTCATGATTCATGATAAAATTAAGATGTAATTATTGTATTTGTATGGAATTAAAAGAATTTGTAAGCGAGACACTCACGCAGATATGCGAGGGAGTGAAAGATGCACAGCAGAGATGTGCAAATGTAGGAGCGCGGGTAAATCCACCAACAAATAGCATGGGTACCGTGTGTGAAAAAAATATGACTGACCAATGGGCACCGACTAAAGTGATGTTTAAAGCTGCGTTGCAAACATCAGACAAAACTAATGGGAAGTCTGGGATAGGCGTGTTGCTTGCCAACGTCACAATAGGAGCGACAAAGGAGAATCTTCAAGACTTCTCTTCGGTTACGTCCGTTGAGTTCTCTGTTCCTGTTGTCTTTCCTGTGTCCAAATAGTCGTTGCGATGCTGGTGCAGCCACTTTTGAGTGTCCTCGTCGATGACATCAAAATACTTGTTTGAAAAATAGCCGATTCCGCATGGTTCATTGTTGGTTTTTCGCAACGTCCACAACAAGTGCCTGAACCATAGAAGCCGCTCCATGCGGGCAAAGATGAGATTTACAAGTAGTTTCATAACAAAATACATTTAAGCGTTCTTTGAAAATTTGGCGGGGTAACAATATTTTCCAGTTTCCAAGACTTATATTTTATCATTTACTGATTATTTATATTCTTCCTACTACTGATTTATTGTTAAACTGCTACTGGAAGAGGAGGGAGGAGTGCAGAGTTTGCCCTTACCCGTGATTACTCACTGGGAAGGCTCTGCAACTTGCCTGCTGACTGTTGTCGTCGGTCGTCATTGCCCAACAAGGGAGGATAATTCCCGATGTTGATGTACGGCATCCCGCTATTATCAGCGTCCCACCCTCATCCGTACTCAAGTCTTGAGGTATGCCATGTGTCCCACTTGCTAAGATGCAGTGCGTGGTGTTCTTCGCCCGTCTCTTCCTGCAAATTGAGGTCGGTTATATAAACAAAAACCCCTGCAAGTGGTCAAGCCTTGCAGAGGTGAGTTATCTAAACTCCCTATGGGGGAAAATTTAGCAATGCCATTCGCATCTCTTGACCAAATGCAATGCAAAGATACTATCTTTTATGATACTAACAAAATTTATGGAGGATAATTTATGGAAAAAACAAAAAAAGACAGATTACACAAGGTTATGAACGCCTTGGGGCTGACAGATTACCGGGTTTACACGGATGTACCTGGGATAACAAAGAACATGATGGTGAAATTACGTAATGGAGAGACAAAAGATGCTTCTTCTGGAATACTGGAGCCATTCTGTAAGTATTATAAGCAGGTAAACCCTATCTGGCTTCTTACTGGCGAGGGGTCTATGCTTGTTGACGAAGTAAACAAAGAAGCTCCAGTCGTTGCGAGTGAGAAAACAAAGGGGGCAGTGCCATATTATGGCGACCTCCCCGTGAGCGCGGGTAAGCAAGATCTTGCAACCATTCTTAGCAACATGAAACCAACGGGGTGGATAAACCTGCCTGGAATGCCGTCATCAATAGGGGCGTTCCCTGTCATAGGGTGCTCTATGGAGCCAGACATCAAGCCGGGTGACTTTATATCCATAATAGAAGTAGACAGATGGGAGAGGTTGGACCCAGATAAGACGTACATGATTATCACACACGATGACAGAATGATTAAACACCTGTCTGTAGACGATAACGATGATGAAATTCTATGGTGCATCTCTCCGAACTACCCAAAGTTCAAGATTGACAAATCGGAAATAGTTGCAATATATCGGGTTACGTTTCATGGGAGGCTCGTGTAATACTTTAGCATTGTTTTAGCAATGTTTTAGCAACATCATAATAAATAGGCATATCATAATAAAAATGAGATAGATAAAAACATAAACTTTCCGTTTGTGGTTCTGAATGTCGTGGGTTCGAGTCCCACCTTCCACCCTCCAAGAAACAAGCGGAAAGCCCGATAAACAAAGGCTTCCCGCTTTTATTTTATCCTATAAGCATTAACAAATAGTGACTACAAGTGGCCTATAAATAACACAAGTGACAATAATTTGTTTTAGCACAGTTTAAACAAGTCTATTATGGCAACATTTAAGGCAACCATTTTCAAAAACAGGCAACGTCCTGACAAAACGTGGAATGTGGTAATACGTTTTACGCACAACAGAAAAGTAAGGTATATTCCAACTACCATGTATGTGACAAAAAAAGACCTTACGACATCATTGAAGATAAAGAACTCACACATCATTGATAGGTGCAACGACCTGATTAAAGCATACAGGGAGAGAGTTAATGAGCTTAGCCTTGAATTTAATAATATTGATATTGGGGTTGTTGTGAATTACATCAAGCAAAAGAAGGACAACAAGGGAATATCTTTCACTAACTTTGCGGACAGATGGATGAAGCAGCATACAGAAATTAAAGGAATGAAAAACTACAAGACTTCACTTAACGCATTTTGCACCTTTATGGGACGTGAAAACATCTTGTGTGATGAAGTTACCGTAAAAACGATGAAGGCCTTTGAAAACAGCTTAAACGACCGTCCTCGTGCACAGTCTCTATACCCAAACTGCATTAAGACCATGTTCAACGCGGCGAAAGAGTGTTATAATGATGAAGATAACGACATCATTCGCATTAAGCACTCGCTTGACAGATATAGACCGCCAAGGCAGAATATAGCAGAGAAAAGAGCACTGGGAGTCGAAAAAATAAGAGAGATTTTCGCCTTGCCATACGACAATATCAAGACAAAAGGAAAGGATAGCCGCCACGACCTTGCCCTCGATTGTTTCAAACTGTCTTTCTGCCTTATGGGTATAAACTCTGCTGACCTGTACAATGCTATTGAAATTGATGGTAGGACAATTACATACCAACGTATGAAAACAAAGGGTCGAAGAGATGATAAGGCAGAAATACAAGTGGATGTGCAGCCGTGCATCATGCCACTTGTAAATAAGTATCGTGGAAATGAGAGAGTTTTTAATTTTAATGAGAGATTTAGTTCTATGGAAAGTCTGAACCGCGCGATAAACATCGGACTAAAGGAAGTCGGTCGTGAAGTTGGAGTAGATAATCTGCAATTCTACGCTGCAAGACACTCGCTTGCAACCATAGCAGTAA
>CALKIW010000149.1 GCA_937995875.1 uncultured Bacteroidales bacterium
TAGTTAAAATAAATGGCAGAGCCAAACGAAAGGGAATTAAAAAATGCAGAAAGGATAATATTCTGCAAGTATTCAACCGGCTGCTCATACAATTCAAGCACGATAATATGTCATGCAATGTTTTTCACTTTTTTGTGCAGTTTCTGCATTTATCAATAGTTGCTTCTGCGGCTATCATTGGCGCCTCCTCTGGCATTTTATAATGTTTAACGCGATGATCTTCCAGAAAAATTCTGTTGAGAGTGAATTCCAATGATTTCAAGGTGCTTTCCCTCTTGTGCGGTTTTAGCCCACATGCCCAAATCGTGATGCAATGCCATCCCATTGCGGCAAGTTTGTTATATACTTCTTTATCTCGTTCTTTGTTTCGTTTGATCTTGTTTACCCAAAATTCCGTATTGGTTTTTGGTATTGTATAGTATTTACATCCATCGTGTCCATGCCAGAAACAACCGTTTACAAAGATACAGGTCCGATACTTCCTCATTACGATGTCTGGTTTTCCCGGAAGCTGTGGGTGATTAAGCCGATAGCGGAAGCCACGCCCCCAAAGCCATCTGCGCACTACAAGTTCCGGCTTGGTATCTTTGTTGTGAATTGCAGCCATGTTAGCATGGCGCTGCTGTGGTGAATGGGTATCGCTCATGTTATTTTCATAAGAGGGCTGTCTAAGTATATTTTAATTCCACAATCTGTTTACTATGGTAATTCCGGGAACGCCGTGGCTTTCAATGAACACTACATTCTATTTAAATCGAATTTGCAGGTTTAATTTAAAATATTGCATACCATCATCTTGTCCTCGATATAGATTTGCAAATTCATATCTGCTTGACGAAGGGGATTCGAGACGTGTATTGCAATAAAGATAATCCTCAAAGAGATTGCGGTCATAGAAATGATAACAGAGAACCTCCCCATCTTCTTTGACTACAAGATATCCTCCATTCGCTTCATATTTGCCACTCCAAGGCGTATGAGGCACCATGCCGAGAGCAGTTGCTACCAAAAAGTTCTTCACCTTGTATTCGTAGTACCTATGACTGTGAGCCATGTCATATTCCAAAGGATTATCTGACGTTATAACTTCCGTCAGGGCTTTCAGGTCTCGGGTTTCCCCTTTGTTGCCTTCCAAGAGAATTGCTGCCATTATAGATGGCAGACAACTATCTATCAATATAAAATTGTTACGACAGACAGAATCATCCATAGTCTTAAACCGGAAAACGCCACCCGCTTTCTGGATTTCTGTGACACGATCAATAATCTTTGTCCGCGTATTGATCGCATTTATTGCAGTCATTTCAGAATTTGAAAAATCGTAACCGGTTACAGCATATGTAAAATTAGTTGTCTTCCCTGCATTGAACAGTGTAGAACTGCTGCCCAACTTCGACTTGATACTGAAACCGAGTGTTGGTGACATACCCGTTCTTAGATCATGAATAACAATCCTTATATCTGTTTTTTCCTGTGATTTGGCCTTTATATTATGACAATGAATTTCCGACATAAACTGCTCTATCTCCGGGACGGCAAATGCTCCGGCAGAATGACGTATAATATTGAGCAGTTGGTTTGCCTTGTCAATAAAGTCAGCAACGCTTTTACGTAACAGTTCAATGCCGGCTTCCGATACGATAACGATGTCATCTTCCAGGGTGTACTCAAAGTTTCCTTTCTGCCCATCACGCAGAATTTTCAGTATCGGATAGAACAGCCCTTCTATCTTGTTCAGGTTCCCGTCACCGGCATAGACCTGTTTTTCGCCCAATAACTTGAAGAGAGCATAAACCTCACTCCATTCACCTTTGTTTGCCGTCCTTGTCATAATATAAAGTTAGTTCAAATGAGTTTTAAAAGCTGAAGCTCTCTCTCTGCTGTTGCCTGAATTGCAGGTATGGCGACAGAATTACCAAACTGCTTGTAGGCAGAAGAATCGGCCACGACGATCTTAAATGTGTCTGGAAAACCTTGCAGACGAGCCCATTCGCGAGGTGTCATGCGACGGACCCCCTCACGATTTACTTCTCCTTTTATGTTTGTAACAGGGGTGAAGTCTTTCAGTCTCTTGTCAATTATAAGGTTGCGTTCTCTCCCCATGCCGCCTACAACAATAGCGTTTGCTACACCGTCAGTGTCAATTATCTCATAACCAAAGCCGTTGCCGGCAGCTTCATGACGTGCACGGTGGCGTCTAAGCGTCTCAAGATAAGTTGTAGAGAGATAGTATTTTACTGATGGAACATTCTCTTCCATAACATCGCGGAAGCGTGGACGTTTATCACCTTCTGTCAGAGGTTCCGGATAGTGGAATTTAGTAATATCTATATGTAAATCTTTGCGAAAGCCGATGATGTAGATGCGCTCACGATGCTGTGGAACACCAAAATCCATCGCATTGAGAGTTTGTGGTGGCACCACATCATAGCCAGCTTCGTCAAGGTGTTCAAGAATGGTTTTCAGAGTTTTCCCCTTATCGTGAATAGCTAACCCCTTTACGTTTTCAAGAAAGAAAGCACGAGGTTGATGTTTGCGCAGAATAGCCTCTATTTCAAAGAATAATGTACCACGTGTTTCGTCTTTGAATCCAAGGCGACGTCCGGCAAGCGAAAACGCCTGACAAGGGAAGCCGCCACATAGGATGTCAAAGTCTTTGGGAATGTACTTCTTAGTCGATTCTTTCGTAATATCTCCAAAGGGCATCTCGCCATAATTTGCCAGGTAGGTTTCTTGTGCCTTTGCGTCAAATTCTGAAGAATAGACACATTTACCACCAAGATTTTGAAAAGCTATACGAAAACCGCCGATGCCGGCAAATAAATCAATAAAGGTAAAGCGCGGATGTTTCGGCGCAGGGAATGGCACGTTGAAAAAGTCGGAAAAGAGCTCGTATTGAAGTGGCGACTCTGCAACTTTCCATATCTGCTCATCACTGAGGTCTTCATTGTCATGTCCCTGACGTGACTCTTTGCGGGAAAGAAATTCACGGATAGCCAGAATGATTTCTTTTTTCTGGATCAAATCTGTGTTTTCCCAATTATTGTGCAGGAAATGGCTTAGCAGTGCCATCTGATTTTCATATGATGTTTCCCCATATATTCTGACACCATCTTTGGTTACCTCTTCCGGGAGATCTGTTAATTTCATTTTATATTGTACGATATTATGGTAATGGTTTTACGAATGACTTTCATCAATAGTCGAAAAGTATTCATTTGATGTTCCATTTTTCTGTAACACAGCATGACAAAGGTAAAACTTATATTCGAGAAACGAGAAACTTTTTTCTTTTTATTTTAATCCTGGATCAGGACTGTCAATCTTTTTTACAAAAGTCCCTTTATGCTGCGCGTATTCCAAAACAATCGTGCATTAGTTTGAAATACGCTTAAATTTACGAAATTTGTAGGTCGTTGATAATCAGTTGATTTTGTAAAAGGGCCTTTACAAACTCAATTTTGTTCCCTACGATTGGATATCTAACGGCATTGCAAGAAGGCTTTAACCGTCACACGAATGAGCC
>CALKIW010000150.1 GCA_937995875.1 uncultured Bacteroidales bacterium
TTTTTGAGGGTCGACTAACTACACATATATTCTGTTTCATATCAACTAACTGTTTTAATTATACACCTCCAGCTGCCACAAGGACTTTATAATATCACGAAGCGTGGAACTGTAATGCCACCTCTTTGAATGAAGGTCCTGAGAAAACCTTTGTGTACAGACGTAACAATAGCAGCCCACGCTATAGCGTGAGAACCACTATGCTATTCTTGTACACGTTTGAAAGTTTCTCAGGTTTTCATTCGCAAGAAATAAGCATAACGCTTCTTCTAAATTCTAATATGTCTTGGAAAGAGTAGCCTCAATCCGCTTACAAAGATAGTGCATTTTATTGAGGTACAATCAAATACTATCAAGATTACATTCTGAATCCTCTACTTTTTCTTGGTTCTTCTGCTGATTGTTGCAAACCATGTCTTAATTTCTCCCATTGCTCCTTGAACCATTCGCCTATCGGCTGCCTATTTATGGTCAGTACAAGTTTGCTATCATCGGTAGGATTTTTCTCTATCTTGAAGATGTCGTTTTTGATTTCAAACTTTCTTCTGTGTTCCTCGGAATAAATCTTACCATTGCATCTGATAGCTTCCTTTTTGGTCAAAAGACTGTTTACCATATCTTTGGTAAATCCGATGGCATAGCAGAGCTTTTCCATTCTTAACATTTCTTTGAGCAATGGAAACCAGTTGAATGCTTTTTCAAGAATGGTGTTCAATCGTGATATTTCCTTGGCTTTGGCTTCAAGCTCTTGATTATGTATTCCTTGTATGTTACGAATCTGCTTACCATGCTGTTCCTGCATTTGTTGCATCTTGGCTTTTAATTCATCAATGCCCTTGTCACGTTTGGCAATTTCATGACGCAAATTCTCGTTAGATTGTTCCAAATCTTTCAATTTACCGCTGCCGAAAAGAGAACCGACACCGCTTGCTATGGCTGTGGCTGCATCAGTGGCTACACTTTTGAGCTTGTCTGTGCGTATCTCTGCTTTTACCTGTTTGAGTTCCTGCTCGGCAAGGTTTACCTGTTGCTCCTTGTGTCGCTTGGTTTCCTCTATACGTTGCAGTTCAGCTTTCTGTTTTTCAATGATAAAGTCGTTTCGCTCTAAATGCTCTTTGCCAGTGATAGCCTTTGCCTGCCCACGTTCCATCAGGAGAATATCGGAAGCGAGGGTTTGCATGGTTGCCATATCCTCGTCATTGAGCTTTCGGCTCTTTCCGGTTTCATGGTTCATCCAGTCGAATACGACATGAGCATGATAATTTGGTTTGAACCATCTGTTACCGATTTGGAAGCTCTCTTTGTCTTCCGCTTCCGGCTGACCGTTTAGCCAATGCCCTTCGTCTTTGTGCAGGAAAACTTGTAGTGGAGTGATGCCCCAACGTCTTTGACACTCTTCACCGTAACGGCAGACAGGCCAGTGACCATTTTCTCTGCCAACGCGTTCACTCCCGAGTTGAGCGATGCCGAAGGATGGGATACAGAGGTTTACCCATTGACATCAACCTATACGTTTGGAATTCAAATACAGTTCTAATCTATTAATCATCAGCAACTATGAAATTTAAAAAATATATTGCGTTTGTCGCAATCACAGCATTGATGGGCACACTTGCTTCATGCAATGATTATCTGGACAAGGATCCGGAAAACAGTGTGCCGGAGACCAGTGTAGACTTTACGAATATCAGTAATATGTATCAGCCGGTATCGGGTGTCTATGCCAAGGTAAGAACCGGCGGTATGCACTGGGTGATTTGGCCACTGTCTATTGTCAGAGACGACGATGGAGCGTTGTATCTCTATTATGGGTCGAGTAACGAGTACCCCTTGAAGGCTGTTCAAATCAGTCGCGACGACTTCTCACCCATCAGCAAAATACATGATGCTATCAGGCTGCATCCCGACATTCACGGTTGGGAACGGTTTGGAATGAACAACGATGACGAAGTGACGCTCCAACCGTTTACAGAAGGGGCATTTATGACGAAGCACAACGGCAAATACTATCTGCAATACGGTGCTCCGGGAACGGAGTTCAAGACCTATGCCGACGGCGTTTATGTGAGTGACCATCCTTTAGGACCGTTTGTTTATCAGAAACACAACCCCATGAGCTACAAGCCCGGTGGCTTTGTGCAGGGGGTAGGACACGGAGGAACATTTGCCGACAAGAAGGGCAACTGTTGGCACGTGGGCACCTGTATGCTGTCGCTCAAGTATAAGTTTGAGCGCCGCATCGGTCTCTATCCTGTGGATTTCGACCAAGACGGTGTGATGCATTGCAACACGGCTTTCGGAGATTATCCTACATGGAATGCCGACCGTGACTTGAAGTCGACCGACGATAGATTTACGGGATGGATGTTGCTCTCCTACGGCAAGCCTGTCACAGCGTCATCCACAGACAGCACACTGACCACTGCTTCGCTCTCCGATGAAAGTCTCCGCACCTATTGGGCTGCCAAAAGCGGCAATCCCGGAGAGTGGATACAGATGGATTTGGGAAGTCGGAAAACGGTAAAGGCGCTGCAACTCAATTTCTACGATTACAAGACCGTGCAGCACAACCGTTCCAACGACTTGTATTACCAATACCGCATATTGGCCAGCGATAACGGAAAGGATTGGACATTGGTCGTGGACAAGAGCAATAACGACCGGGATGTGCCTCACGATTATGTGGAGTTGAAATCGCCATTGACAACGCGCTACTTGCGGGTGGAGAGCGTTCACATTCCTTCAGGAGGACACTTCTGCTTGTCCGATTTCCGAGTATTCGGTCATGGAGACAGCGTACGTCCCGATGCCGTTAAAAAGTTCAAGGTAAAACGACAGGCCGATGATAAACGCAATGCCATGATCTCGTGGAGCCCGTCGTCAAACGCCTACGGTTACAATATCTATTATGGAATTGCCCCGGATAAACTCTACAATGCGATTACGGTGCTTGGCGAGACCATGTATGATTTCCGTGGCATGGATAAGCAAACAGACTATTATTTCACCATTGAAGCATTGGGTGAGTCGGGAGTTGCTCCCCGCTCAACTATGGTAAAAGTAAAACAATAAATAGAATGACAAACATAATTTCAAAGGCTCTCTCGTGTCTTTTGCTTGGTCTGACCATTGTGTCATGCAAAGCAAACAAGGACCAAGAAAGCAACAACGAAACAGGAAAAACTACCATCGCTGCTGAAGCACTTCACAGACCTACAGCATTTAATAATGATGATGAATTTCTGGATTATATTCAGAAAGTACACCTTAATTATATGTGGGAAGGTGCCGAGCCCAACTCCGGATTGGCTTGTGAAAGAATACACCTCTACGGAAAATATCCGCAAAACGATCAAGACGTCATTACGACCGGCGGTAGCGGTTTCGGCATTGCCGGACTGCTCGTGGGCGTTGAGCGCGGGT
>CALKIW010000151.1 GCA_937995875.1 uncultured Bacteroidales bacterium
AAGATACTGAACGGCTTTGCATGGAAAGGCATCCGTGTGTATTTGAGTGCTGAGAACCAAAACAACTTCAAGGCAGCGTTCGACCTCAATATGCAGATGGGTGGTGCCATGTTGCCTATTAAGTTCAAACTTGGTGAAGACGCAGAGGGCAAAGCCGTGTACCACACCTTTGAAAACATGGAGGACTTCACGGACTTCTACACGTCTGCAGTCGCCTACATTAACCAGTGTCTCAATGAGGGCTGGGCAGAAAAGGACAGTTTAGATATGTCGAACTATGAGTAACGGTTGCGGTTGTGCCAAAGGTCTGCTGAAATATATCAAGCCCCCATACGCCAAGAAGTATTATGCAGCGTGCTGCATCCATGATGATGACTATGACTGTGGAGGCGACAGACACAACCGTAAGGAGGCAGACCTGAGGCTGTTTGCTAACTGTATAAAGATAATAGTCCATAGTCATACTTACAATCCGTGCAGGTGCGTATGGATGTCCATTATTGCACTGATGTACTATTATTCCGTTAGGATAATGGGACATCGGTACTTCAAATTCAGAAAATAACCCACAAGGTCGTACCGATTGGTACGCCCTTATTTTATACCGTCTTACAATAGATAAAAAAGGCAAACAGTATTTGGTGAGTAATTTTGCACATAACCAAATATATTTTGCTTATGAAGATAGAAAAGGACAAAAATATACATTTTGTGGCATGCCTTGCGGTAGCCATGTGTATTACCGTATTAGAAGTGTGTATCGGAACAGGCGCATTTGGCGCATGGCTGGCAGGTTTTATTGGAGGAACAGCCTGTGGAGTTGGCAAGGAATACGGCGACTATCGCAATCCAAACAACAAATGGGATAATTACGACCTGCTCGTTGATGTGTTGGGCGCACTGGCTGGAGGATGTGTAGGACTTTTGGCATTGTTACTATAAACGAAAGACAGACATATGCAGGAATTTAAGTATGTAATTTGCAGTATCATCAGCGGAATACTTAGTTTGCTGTTCCCCATCAAGGACTTTATGCTGGCCATGGTAATAGTATTTGGCTTTAACTATATATTCGGATGGGTAGCAGGAATGACCAATGGTGAGAAGTGGAGTTTGAAAAAGTCAATGGTATTCTTCTATCATTGTACCATCTTCTTCGTTCTTACTGCTGCCATATTCATAACAGGACATTTCATGCACGCAGGAGATGAGACTCTGGGCGTGGTGAAAGCCCTATGCGGTGTGGCTATATGGTTTTACGCTACCAATGTAGTCAGGAACTGGAAAGTAATGCTTGTTGAGGGCACGACGATGTGGAAGATTGCCGGCTTTATCTATTATGTTATGACACTGAAGATGGTCGATAAGATACCTTATCTTGGTGAATATCTTAAAAAGGCTGATGCAGACGGACATGTCAAGAATAACGATAAGATTTTATAAGCATGAAAATACTTATTGACAACGGCCATGGTCGTGATACTCCTGGCAAGCGCAGTCCTGATGGGCGGCTTCGGGAGTATGCTTATGCACGAGAGATAGCCCAAATGGTTGTTGATGCTCTTAGAAGCAAAGGGTATGATGCACAGCGCATCGTAACCGAAGAAAACGATGTATCGTTGAAAGAGCGTTGCCACAGGGTGAATGCTATTTGTAAACAATACGGTACAAGGAATGTGCTGCTGGTCAGTATTCACAATAATGCTGCTGGTGCAGATGGTAAATGGAAGTCAGCCCGAGGCTGGAGTGCCCACATTAGTCTGAACGCATCACTGGCAAGCAAGACTTTTGCGAGAAGCCTTATCAAGGCAGCTGATGAGCAAGGGCTGAAAATACGCAGGTATAGCACAGAACAACCTTATTGGTATCAAAACCTCGCAATATGCAGAGACACTCTTTGTGCAGCCGTCTTGACAGAAAATCTCTTTCAGGACAACAAGGAAGATATTACATTTCTCATGAGCGATGAGGGAAAGGCTACTATTACCGCCTTGCATGTGAACGGAATTATTGATTATCTATCTTAAACTAACAACAGTATGAAGAAGTATCTCTGGCTTATTATAGCCGTCATCATCTCATCGTGTGTAACACTCTTCCTTACAAAAGGGAGGAAGCAGGAAAGGCAGAAGTCTTGGCACGACAGAATAACAGACACTATCATATATAGGGACACCATTCCCTACTATATGCCTGTGCCTGATACTGTCAAGCCCAATGGCAAAACAAAGGTAACACTTAGCGCAAAGAGACTTCGTGAAGCCCTTGACAGTCTGCCCCATATAAGAGCAGATACTACAAGTGTGGCATCATTACAAGAGGAAAGCGACAACATACAGATAGAATTACCCATGTCGCAATCCGTGTATAAAAGTGATGACTATACTGCATACTTCAGTGGCGTAAATGGGCGACTTGACAGTATCTTCGTTTATCCGAAGCGTGAAATAATAACAATTAGGAAGCCTCCTAAGCACTGGCATATAGGTATATCCGGCGGCTATGGGGCAACATCGCAAGGATTTAAGCCATATATCGGCATTGGAATAACTTACTCTCTAATCTCTTTCTGATATGGAAACGATAACAGTAATCATTTCACAGAGTGATGTGTACAATGAAGTTGCAAAAGCAACGGATTATACTGGCTCAAAACTGATAGACGGAGACGAGAATGCCAGGAACCGTATTCTTGCCGTTGATGAGGATTTCAAAGAATTGGGTCGCTTCTGGGAAGAGAGTGTAACAGCCGTGAATGAGGACTTGAAAGAAATGCTTGTTAGCGGTATAACCGATGCGGATAAGAACTACAAGGCAGAATTACAAGTAAGCAAGTCATGGGACAAAACCTTGCAGGAAAGCGTACAGAGTTCACTGCGCAGCTTCTTCATTGACTCCATCATCGGACAGTGGTTTAAGTTCGCCAACAAAGGTGAGGCAAAAGAATACTTTGCGGCCGCCGGTGAAACCATGCTGAATGTGGAACGATTGCTTTACGCACGCAAACGCCCAACGCTGCCAACAGATTAACAACATAAAATAAGAAAATATGCCAGACCCAATTTTAGGTGCAAAGAAATCCGTAAAAGCCACCATTAAAATTTCATGGTTGCTTTTCGACATCATGAACGAGACCTTTCTTCGTGGTCGCACCATTCAGAACAAGGAAAACCATAAAGAGGTTGCCTCGATGTTCGCCAGTGAGGATGAGGAAAACCGCGAGAAGATACTCCGAAGCATCAAGAAAGGCTTTGCAGAAGTGAAAACCGAACTCGCAGAGTATCTTGATGAAGACGGAACTTCCACCGACAACAGCCATTTCGACGGCAGTCATAATTTGGAACTCAATCTTACCATGCCGAGTAACTTCAATGAGGCTGCTACTGCTGGTATTGGAGAAGCCGTGCATGACTACCTGAAGAACACAGCCATTGCAGAGTGGTATCTTGTTACAAACAAGGCCGATGCAGAGCAGTACATTGCCCTCGCAACCCGCAGCATGGCTTCTATTCAGCAGTCGGTGAGCAAGCGCAGCAGACCGAAGAGACCAACCGATTAAAGGAGAACTACATGCAGACAGATAAAAGCAATATCCTTGCCTGTTATACAGACAAAAAAGGCAATATAGAAGCCGTGCTTGGTTTCGAGCGTAGCCAGCTTCTGTATGACATCAAGAACTATGCGTACATAGAAGGGCATATCATGCAGACGGACAACCTGCACGCCCAACATACTGTACAGGATGTTGGTGAGGAGGGCAATGTGGACCGTGTTACACGAATACTTGACCTGACCGTTGCCCAATGCCGGGAGCTGCTATATCCGTACACGAAAAACGAGATTAGCAACCATGAACTTGACGATGTTCTGAAAGAACAGCCAACATACGGCATTGTGCTTAGTCTGCCTGCTGATTTCTCACAGACAACGCTCAATCTGTTAGCTAAACTCATTCATGAGTATATCGTATGCTATACAGTAGCAGACTGGATGAGCATCACCAATCCTGCCAAGGCTGATACTTGGGCGGTCAAGGCAGAAGATATGGAGAGCCAAATACGGGTGGCACTGCATAGCAGAGTGAACAGATACAGACGGCGATTGTCGGTGTTCTGATAGAATACTCAAACTGAACAAGGGCAGCCCTGCATCACGCAGAACTGCCCTTTTTATTATAAAATGGTATGAAAAGAATTTATCTAATTTGATTTGTGAGCCGTGGAGTATAGGCTACGGATGCACCGACCAAAGTCTCACCAATCGAAAGGTTGGTTATGGCAACGATGCGAAAATATTTGTAAGGCGTTCCACGGAAGCCCCTTAAATAATGTTCTTTTGCAGAGTGTATGAGGTGCCAGTTGATATTATCCCTTGAGCCATACAGAATGACTTGCACCTTCTCCCTGCCAAACAGGCCGCGCATGAATACCGTATTGAATGTTTTCAACATAGAGCCGGCCTCTAACTTGATGGGGCGGGTAACAAGCAATCCTCTCTGATGTGTTTCAGCAGAATGCGATATGTCCACGAGGCAGTTGTTTGTCACCTCCTGTTTGCCATCACTCCCAACAGTCTTTACCTTTGCCATAGCATAGGCATTGGGATAAGAGTTTATCGCAGAGGTGAGCGATGATGCCACGATGCCCCATAACTTGGACTTCATGGAGAACACATAAGCATAGTCCTTGCTTGCGTTGAAGACAATAATCCGCTGGTTTACATAGTCGTAAGCCATGCGGGCACTCTTACGGTATTCTGAAAATGTACAATCCACCTGCGGTATACCATTTGGATAGAGTTTTGCCAGCCCTGGCAATCTATCCAAAGAGAAATACTCATCGCCGTTTATAATGTCGGTAATACACTTTGTCTTTGAGCCTGATATTTCCATTATGCCACGGTCGGTAGCAAACAGCACGGCACTATCTATCTGCGTGATACTTTCTGAAGAAATACAGACATCCCTTGTGATAGGCTGTTTGGCAGAATATCCTCCAGAAGCATTTATCTCTAAAGACCACACGCCCTCATCGGTGAAAGCATAGAGAGGGAACTGCCCGAACTGACCTTGTGAGAGCGCCTTTGCAGCGGAACAGATACCATAAATTTTCCCTGTTCCTATGCTGTTTATACCCGTGATTGGAAAGTGGAAAGGGTTGTTGATTTCAGAGGTATAAATTTTATATGATACATCCACAATATCGGAAACCGTTTTTGTATCCGCGTCCTTGATTTTAAAAGGAGTATCCATTGAAGACATGATGCCCCCCAACGTCCACGAGCCATTCAGCAGCGGGCAGGCTTCCATTTTTAACACATACGTTTTGTTGCCTTGAAGAATTTCCATCCTGACCGCCCTGTTGTCAGGATAGTACATAGGGCAATTGTAGAGGAGAGCTTTTGAGCAAACGGTCGGACTGTGATTAAACTCTGTGGTGCAGTCAACCATACGCTCTCCGTCCTCAGTATTTATGTAAACGTAAATGTGTTGGACGGACAAATTTACATCACCAACATCAAATGTAGAACTTGATTTTGGAAGCAGCACTCCTGCATAGAAACCGCTGAACAGTTTTTCTCTAAACCCTGCAATATTTTGTCTTCCGTTATAATTGTACAAAGAAGTTACGCATTTGCCTCTGTCATCAAACAAAGGCATAATTCTATTATGTGATTTGTAATCATTTGTCATCACCTCTTGAGTTGTGAGGACAGGGAGCGTAGACTTATCGAGAGGCAGCTCTGTACCATTACCAATAATAGAATCGGTTTCAAGATTAAAAGAGTGTACCTTGTAGAAGTTCGCCACATTACGAATTTTATCAAGATACGCTTCTTCCGACAGTAATGGAATATCGCAGATTACATCATTCACTTTGTCTGCATCACCATCAAGACACCAAGGATAGCCATGCTTTACAATAGTACCAAGCTCAAGCTGGTATGTATTTGCTGCCCGCGATGCGGTCTTTATCTGTTCTGTGCTATCCTCCCTCACCAGAGGCATAGAAACAAAAACATCTATAGACTTTACAATATCTCCCCAGTTATTTTTCAGTTCAGTTAAATTAGAACTCATCAGTGTATAAGTAAGAGCAACATTATGCGGACGATAGCGAAAGCCGAGTTTTGTCAGCTTAAAATCTTTTGTATTGTTTTTTTCCTCAGATACATTCAACTCGTCTATAATAGAATTGATGTTGTTGTCAGATTTAGACGCAAAGACATTGGGTATTTCAACTTGGAAAGATGCCGGCATGGATACAGGCATAAACACTGGCGCGGAATGCATCCACATCGTACCGTCATACATTCGGTAACAATATCTCACAAAGAAGGGGGCATAGAAATGTCCCTCCTTAGAGATAAGAGCATTTGTTTGATTTATCAAAGCCCAGATGGTACTTTTCAATTCTTCTATATGCTTATCTTTAAACGAGACCGCATCTCTTGCAGAGTTGATTTCAAGACAATCGTTTGCAGAGTAAGCAGTCATTCGCCATGCCGCCTGATACGTCTTGGACGTATCGTTGGTTTCTATAGTTCCCCGGTCGTATGATGCCGGCTTATTGAACGAAAGTCCGAAACTCAATTCAACAAAAGGAGGTTTTTGCCCAAGCCATATATAGTCGGTATCTTTCCAAAGCACATAGTGCAAACCATCATCAAGCAACAGGCAAAGCGTATTTCCAACAGCGTTTATTTTGTTAATATTACCATTTGATACTCGAAGTAGCTTTCTTATTCCATCTACACTGTTAATCCAAAACAGGCTGTTAGCTGAATTTTTTACAATATAGTGTTTAAATACTGCCGTGTTGTGTACAAAAATCACTTCTTCATCTGCATTCAGGACCATTTCAACTTTTGGTTGAAACACTGGCTTTAGATGATTGTTCTCATTGATGAGATTATACGACTGTGTGAGTTCGCCGTCTGGGCATTCATAGTCAGACGGGATGGCTGTATAACCGGTGAAGCGTATATCCTTTTCCATGTCGTGGCATTTTATATTGTTGCAAAGATAGGAAGTGTACAGGACTGATTGATTTTATCTTTTGGTGTCTGTTACCAATCAAATCCATTCCATGCAAACCGCTTACGGTGCTGCAGGTAGTCAAAATCGTTTTGATGCTCGTAAGCCTCAACCTCAAATGATATGTTCCTGTATGCTGTATGCCAGTTGTGAAGATACAACAAGGCAAGCAGGAACTCAAATATATACATCAAATAGAAGCCGATGTACAACAGTTCCTTTTCCTGTGCGTAGTGTATGCATTCGTGGTTATAATCTACCGCTGTGAAGCGTTCTTTTGCCTCTGCCCTTACGATTATCCACTTGAGTAGCGTTATCGCCTTATAGGGGCGTGGAGGAAAGTGTTTGCTGTATATAATCTTCATGCCTATGCCCCATTTTCCAGCAATTC
>CALKIW010000152.1 GCA_937995875.1 uncultured Bacteroidales bacterium
GCCACCATCGACGACAGCGCGACGACTTGAATTTTCATGACAAAGGGTGCTTCAAATTTTGCTTATTTGAAAATGGAAAAAGAGTGGGGCAGAATACGCGAAAAACAGGCCACCTTATGCAACACACTGTAGACCAAAAGGTTGCGCAGATGTTGCCAAGAGGTGCAGTTTTTTGGGCTTCCTGTGCACTGCGGTTACTATCCTTTCGCATTGCGTTGAGGCCCTAACCGCTGTACCGATGGGGCTTAGCCGGCACGGGGTTAGGCCCGTTCCGTACCGCGATTCGGCTTCAACGGCAACAGGGGTTGGACAGATCGGCGGGCAGGATGGGGCAGAAACCCGGTTGGACATAGCCCTTTTCGGTCTGGAAGCCACTGTTTGGAAGGTGCAGAAAATACCCAATTTTATTGACAAAACACGGACGATGCCACAGGGGTGGCTCGGTGTGGAAGAAAGATTTCAGGAAGATGTTGTCCTATGCGGTGGTAATGGAATACAACCCCAACAGCACGATTTTATTGCATTTAAAGTGTTAAAAATTTGCATATACTCTGAAAAAATGATATATTTGCAATCGATAATAACAAATATTACCCCATAACCCCATTGCCTATTGACACACATTTACTTAATCAATCAAAATTAAGAAAATGAGAAATCTTGCAAAAATGACCGACGAGGAGTTGGCATTGCGCTATATGGATGGTGATAACCATGCGTTCGATTTGTTATTGTCACGCAATCAATCCAAGATTTTTGCCTACGTACTTTTTGTGGTGCGCGATCAGGAAAGGGCCAACGACCTTTTCCAAGACACCTTTGTCAAGATTATCGTGAAGCTGCAAAGTCGTAAGTATGCGCCTACGGGAAAGTTCAGCGCGTGGTGCATGCGCGTGGCCCACAATGTGATTATGGACGCGTTTCGCGAGCAGAAAGCCGACCGCATCGTGGAGCCCACCGAAGACAACGACCTTTCAAACATCGGTGCAGAGGCGTTGTTGGATGCCAGTGTGGAGACTCAATTTTCCAATTCTCAGGTGCTCAGCGACGTGAAACGAATCATGAACCATCTGCCTGCGGCGCAGCGCGAAGTGGTGTTCATGCGCTTCTATCAGCAGATGTCGTTCAAAGAGATTGCCGCCACCACCAATGTGAGCATCAATACCGCTTTGGGCCGTATGCGCTATGCCATTCTGAACATGCGCCGCATGGCCCGCGACAACAATGTAAACCTGCAAATCGACTGACGCTGAGAGCCGGTTGTGCCGGTGGTCTTGGCCGAACTTGCCTCTCAACATCTTCGGACCATCTACAACATGGCTTCCAGTCGGGCTACGGCTTCGCTCATTTCTTGGCCAAAGGTGGCGTGGGTGAGCAGAAAGTCGGCGCGGCCCCGTGCCAGTAGGGCATAGAGGTCGCTGTTCATGTGTTGCACGTAGGTGCTGATGGCATATTCTATGTCGTCTTTCTGCAGAGGATTGTCGGATTGGGCGTAAATGCGCTCTTTCTGGTGCAGAAAGGCATAAGTTTGTTCGATACTGTCTTTGGTGATCATACTAAAGATGGAATTTTGCAGGCAAAAGTAAGAAAAAAGGCGTGAAAGAAAGTGATTAGTTCATTTTTTATATGTAACTTTACCCAAACAAACAGAAGACCCATGCAAGATGTAGCAGCCTATCGCGCCAAGATTCTACAGGTGCTGACCGAAGCCAAGAATGCCAACGGCAGCCCCAGACTCACCGACTGTCAAGCCCGTGGGCTTGTCGAGCATCTGTCGGACCAAGAGCTGGAGGAAGGAATGATGTTTAACACGCCGGAGGAAGTGGCCGAGTTGCTGCTGGAGTCGGGGCTGGCATAATCGGGCTGATGATTTGCCGGACTGGGCAGACCAGTCTGACCGGTCTGACTTCTCCGACCGGTTAGATGGGGCTGATTACTCCGACCACCCTTTCATAAAACTCAAGAACACCAATGATGAATAAAGACAAGAACTCACTCAACAGATACCTCGACGAGATAGGCCACAAGAGCCTGCTCACCGATGAGGAAGAACGGCGGCTCGCCGAGCGCATACAGCAGGGTGACGAACGAGCCATCGAGCGACTCGCTTCGGCCAACCTTACCTATGTGGTGTCGTTGGCCCGACAATATACCAATCGCGGACTGGCTGTGGAAGACCTTGTGAGCGAGGGCAACCTCGGTATGCTCCAAGCGGCATCCAAATTCAGTGCTGAGACGGGCAAACGCTTCGTGGTGTTCGCGGCACCCTATATCCGCGACGCGATGGAGCAGGCCATCGAGCAGCAGGCCGGGCTGTATCGTGTGCCCCGCGACGTGAAGGACAACAGGCTTGAAAAGAAACGCAGCAGGGCGCTCTCCATCGACGCGCCTTTGGGCGGAAGCTATGAGCTGAGCTTGGGCCGTGTGGTGGCCGACCGCAATGCCGTTGTGCCCGGAGAAGCGATGGAGCAGGAAGCGCTCCTCAGAGAATTGCGCACGCTGGTTGGCGAACTTGGGGAACGGGAGCAACAGGTGATTCGGCTGCTCTATGGCATCGGCGCGGAGCCGAAAACCATGATGGAAGCGGGACAGGCATTGGGACTGAAGCGTGAGCGGGTGCGCCAGATTCGCGACAAAGCCATCCGCAGCATCTGCAAGATGACCAAGAATTCCGCGCTCAAAGACTACCTGAAAAACTGAGATTGTGAAATATCTGCTGGTTTCCGACATTCACGGCTCCCTGCCCCGACTCGAACGTGTGCTCGACTTCTATCGCTCACACCGGTGCGACATGATGCTGCTCTTGGGCGACATTATCAATTATGGTCCGCGCAACGGCGTTCCGGAGGGACTCGACGGCAGGGCGATAGCCGAACGGCTCAACGCGATGGCTGCCGACATTGTGGCCGTGCGCGGCAATTGTGACTCCGAAGTGGACCAGATGTTGCTCGATTTTCCCATCATGTCCGACTATGTGTTGCTCGTGGACGAGGGACGAAAGGTGCTGCTCACGCACGGTCATGTCTACCACAGGGAGCATCTGCCCAAGGGGCATTATGACGCTGTGCTGACGGGTCACACGCACCGCTGGCTGCTCGAAGACGACGGGCACACCCTGTTTTGCAACACAGGCTCTGTCACTTTCCCCAAAGACGGCAATCCGCCCACGTTGGGCATCATGGAAAACGGACGCATTGCGATGTACACGCTTGAGGGCGACCTGCTGAAACAGGCGGCTATACCGCAGGCAAAATAAAGACGAGAGGAAACGTAAAACGATAACGGAGGGTGGAGAAACAAAGCACCTCGCTCATGTAGAACATTTGAGCGAGGTGCTTTGTTTTATGATTTCTTGGTGACTTTCTGAGCCAAGCCGGCGCGCCGGCCACTGAGAATCTTCTCCAGACGAGCGCTCGTTTGGAGCTGCTCCTGAGTGTTGATTGTTACTAATTTTTCCATGATGTTACGAATCTTTTTACCTTAATTGTATGGGCAAAGATAGGCCCGGCGGGGCAAAAACCGCAAGGCAATGTATGAAATTAGATTAAAAAAACAATTTCTTTGACCTATATCAAAAGGCAACATGGAAGGGGAAACGACCCGAAAAGCAGGGCAGATATACAAAAGCGACGTGCCATGACAGAGACGTCGCCTTGTATGATGGTCGATGCTGGCAGCGCGTTATCGCGTCAGCTCGGCAACTTCAACCGGCAGGTTGGTGGTGATGAAATCGACCTTAAGGTCGCGCATCCGGCGCGCCACGTCCATATCGTCCACCGTCCACACATTGACGGTCATGCCCAAGTCGTGTGCCTCGGCCACCCACTGCGGGTTTTTCTTGAACTCATTGTAGTGATAGTCCAGCCCATTGATGCCTTTGCCCTTGAGCTGGAGGGGCGATAGCCTGCCTCCAAGGTAGGACACCGACGCATTGGGCATGAGTCGTGCCAGCCGCTCGCACGCGTTCAGGCTGAACGAGATGTAGTCGGTTTGTTTCTCCATGTGCATGGCCTTGATTATGGCCACAACCTTGTCCACCATCAAATCTTCGTCGGCCTTGTTGGCTTGTTCCTTGATCTCCAGCACCATCTTGAGCTGGGGATATTTTTTTCCGGCCTTGAGATACTCCTTGAGCGTGGGCATCGGCTCGCCGTTGGCCAGTCGCAGCTTGCGCAGTTTGCGCATCTTGGTTTTGGCGATGACGTGTCCTTGGAAGTCGGCGTCGTGATTGACAATGATTTTCTTGTCGGCCGTGAACTGTACGTCAAACTCCGTTCCATATACGTTGATGGCTGCGGCGGCATGCAGTGCAGCGATGCTGTTCTGTGCGGCGCCCTCTGATTTCCAGTAGCCTCGGTGGGCCACTACTTGGGTTTGTGCCGAAGCCATGCCGGCCATGCCTGCGGCAACGACAGATAGTAAGAGTGTTTTGAGATTCATAACAGGTTTATATTTTTAAAATAGATGAAGCAAATAGCTGCCCTTTCCACCCACAAAGATAATGCAAACGAG
>CALKIW010000153.1 GCA_937995875.1 uncultured Bacteroidales bacterium
ACCCCGAGATTACAAATCACGTGCTCTGGCCAACTGAGCTAAAGAGGCAGGTGGGCAAGCTGTTCTTATCGCGTCGCTACAACCAAGTACCCTTGCTATGTTCCCATCCTGGGGGATTCCGAGGGAGCTGACCGTAAGAGACTTGCCCATGTGTACACCGCACTTCGGTGTTTTTGTGCGTGCAAAGGTAACACTTTCTATGTGAATAGGGAAATGTGACGTACAAAACCTCCATGTATTTAACATAATTTTTGAAAAGTAGAGATATGGGCTTCGTCAAATTACATTTAAAATACGTAACTTTGCACACAATATGATAAATGTAGTTGCACTTGTACAAGTCAAGGCTTTTGCCCGTCAGGAGGGCGTGTTTCTCGCGCTGTTATGGATTGCGAGTTTCCTGCTTATGGTCTATAGTCCTTCCTCCTCATGGGGAAGTCTGCTGGCCATATCTACCCCTTTCTTTATAGGTTGGCGGCTTGTCGCTTTTCGTCAATATGCACTGCAGGGAAACATCTCTTTCAAACGGGGATTTGCTTTCTCGTGGTACACTGTTTTCTATGCCTCTTTGATATTTGCGATATTTCAATATGTATTTTTCAAATACTTTGATCATGGCGCAATGTTATCGATGCTGAATCATAATATGGAAATTGTACAGGAAGCCTATAAGGCCGGTGGTGACAGAGGCACACAAGCCGTTCAATATATGCAGGAAGGTATCAATTCCTTCGGGATGATGTCTCCCATACAACTTGCTTTCTTATTTATGATGCAAAATATATTTATAGGCAGCATCTTGAGCCTCCCTATTGCACTTTTTTGTAAAAAGAAGAAAGCCCTAAATTAAAACAAGAAACCTCAGCGAAACTATGGATATATCTGTTGTAATACCTCTCTATAATGAGGAAGAATCACTCCCCGAACTCCACGCTTGGATCAAGCGGGTGATGGACGTCAATCATTTCACCTACGAGATTATATTTATCAACGACGGGTCTACCGATCGTTCCTGGAAGGTGATAGAAGATTTGTCTAAGAAAGATGAGAATGTTAGGGGGATCATGTTTCGACGAAACTATGGAAAGAGCCCTGCTCTCTTTTGTGGATTTAAGAAGGCTAAAGGAGATGTTGTAATCACAATGGATGCTGATTTGCAAGACTCTCCGGACGAAATTCCGGAGCTGTATCGGATGATTGCGGAAGAAAAGTATGACCTCGTTTCCGGATATAAGCAGAAACGATACGACCCGTTGTCGAAAACAATTCCTACCAAACTTTTCAATGCCACTGCCCGTAAAATCTCCGGTATTGACAATCTGCACGATTTCAACTGTGGGTTGAAGGCCTACAACAGTGAGGTGGTGAAGAACATAGAGGTATATGGAGAGATGCATCGCTACATTCCCTACCTGGCCAAGAATGCCGGATTTACCAAAATTGGGGAGAAAGTTGTACACCACCAAGCACGAAAATACGGGAAGTCTAAATTCGGCATCAATAGGTTTTTCAACGGCTACCTTGATTTGCTCACGCTTTGGTTTCTTACAAATTTTGGAAAGAAACCCATGCACGTTTTCGGTTTGATTGGCAGTTTTGTCTTTCTGATTGGTTTTGTTGCGCTTTGTTGGCTTTGCATTGATAAAATCATTAATCTATGCAACGGAAATTACGGCGACCTTTTGGCAGACCATGCCTCATTCTATATTGCCTTGACCGCTTTGATATTAGGTTCCCAATTTTTCTTGGCCGGTTTTATCGGCGACCTCCTGAGCAGACAAAACCCCAACCGCAACGACTACCAGATAGAGAAGACCATCGACTAATATGAAAAAACAAAGGAAATACAGTTGGCTTCATATCGGTATGCTGCTCACAATTCTGATATTAGCCGCGTGCTCAAGTGTAGATTGTCCGCTGAACAACACGGTATATGCCAATTACAAACTTATGGGAAAGGTGACGACCCTACCCGATATGCTTACCATATCTACCACACGGCAAGACGGGTCTGACTCGATTCTGATTAACCGGCAAGTGAATACAGATAGCTTTTATCTGCCTATGAGCTATGGTCTGGACGTAGATACACTCTATTTTCAAACCAATACGCTCATAGATACGGTTTGGATTGAAAAGACCAATCACCCGCATTTCGAATCGGTGGACTGTGGGCTTAACTATTTTCACACCATTACGGGAGTCAGCTGCACACACAATGCTATTGACTCCATCGTTATCAACAAAAAAGAAGTGACCTATGATATTTCGCAGCAGCATTTCTACATCTATTTTAAGGAATATCGTTTTTAGCCTCTTGCTTCTTACGGTAACACCTGATGTCTCGGCGCAGAAGCCACGAAACAAAACGCAAGAAAAGATATACGCTAATAGTGTGGACGATTCGATACCTTTTTTTCGCGGCTTTCAGGTTAAAGCCGACATGGTAGGGTTGGTACAGAAAATGGTGTCTGATTATGGGCAATACGAAGCCGGCGTGCGCGTAAATCTTAGGGATAAATATTTTCCCGTCATAGAATTGGGACTTGGGAAGGCCGACCATACCGATATTATAACGCAAACTTCGTATGACACCTCTGCACCGTATGGTAAAATTGGCATGGATTTCAACATCATGAAAAATAAACACGACATCTATCGTGTGTTAATAGGATTACGATATGCCTATACCAGTTTTAAATTCAACGTTGAACACGCTGATTTGACAGACCCCGTTTGGGGTGGCACAACTCCCTTTGTGGGCCATGACATCAAGGCAAACTGTCATTGGGCAGAACTGCTGGCCGGTGTTGATGCCAAGATATGGGGACCGCTGCACTTGGGCTGGAGCGTAAGGTATAAACATCGTTTGAAATACGACAATGGAGATTTGGGGAATGTGTGGTATGTTCCCGGCTTTGGCAAACAAGGCTCAAGCCGGATTACCGGAACTTTTGATATTAGTTTAGAATTCTGAAATGGAAAATAAAAAGAAGCGTATATGGCAAGTGGCTTTCCTTGCCTTACTCGTTATAGGTACTGTAGTCATCATCAGGCAGCAGCGCAATATGCCCTACCAACACGATGAAGGCTTTATCTTTGGAACGGTGTATCATGTGACTTATCAACATGACCGCAATCTGCAAAAGAACATAGAAGCCGAGATGAAAAAGGTAGATGATGCACTATCCACCTTTAACAAAAATTCGATTATATCGAAAGTAAACGAGAACAAGCCGGTAGAATTGAATGATATGTTTATTGACATATTCAATTTGGCCCAAAATATCTCCAAAGATACCGACGGAGCTTTCGACATAACTGTAGCACCGATGGTGAATGTATGGGGATTTGGATTTAAAGCAGGGACGCCGCCCACCAAACACGTGATAGATTCATTGAAAACCTTTGTAGGATATGACAAGGTGGAATTGAAAGGCGGGAAAATCATTAAGAAGGATCCGAGAATGATGCTCGATTGTGCTGCCATAGCCAAAGGGTACGGTGTAGATGTTGTGGCGGACTATCTGAAAAAAGAAGGCATAAAGAATTTTATAGTGGAAATAGGGGGTGAAATTGTATCAAGCGGTATCAGTGAAAAGAGACTGCCATGGAAAATTGGAGTTACAAAGCCCGTAGACGATTCCCTAAAACAAGACCAAGAGCTGCAAACCATATTAAATGTCACCAATAAGGCAATGGCAACAAGCGGGAATTATAGAAATTTCTATTACAAAAACGGAAAGAAATATGCTCACACCATAGACCCCAAAACCGGTTATCCGGTGCAACACAGCATACTTTCAGCAACGGTGTTGGCCGATCGTTGTGCTGTGGCTGACGCGTATGCCACGTCGTTTATGGTCATGGGGCTGGACAAAACGAAGGAAATTCTGAAAAAACACCCGGAACTGATGGTTTATGTCATATATGCTGACAGTCTGGGTAACAACAAGATATGGTATTCTTCCTCTATGAAAGAAAAGATTGTAGAGTAAATACCGAAAATTTAATATGGAGAATTTCAGACTTTATAATAAGCTCATTACTCTCCCACTCTTTGTAGGAATGAGTAAAGATGAACTGAAAGAAATTGTCACTCAAACCAAGTTTGACTTTTTAAAGGCTGAAAGTGGACATATCATTGTCAGAGAAGATGAAAAAAGCGGACAACTCCTTCTGCTTGTGAGTGGAGAGATAGAACTATCATCTCATGCCGACGATAAAGGGTACGCGGTGTATGAATACCTCAAGGCCCCATGCACATTGCAGCCAGAAAGGACATTCGGATTAACACAGCGATACAGCTCCACCGTAACGGCCATGACAACGTGCAACCTGATCTGCATTAATAAAAGTGAAACCCTGCGCCTTACCGATGTGTCGCTCATATTCCGACTAAACCTCCTTAACACAATTTCAACGGCTCTTCAAAAGCAAAAAAGGCCGATATGGGCCAGCGTTCCACAAAATCCGGAACAACGCATTGTTCGCTTTTTCCTATCGCATTGCATACATCCTGCCGGACGTAAAATCTTTAAAATAAAAATGGAACGCTTGGCAGAAGAACTCAATGACAGTAGGTTGCATATCTCGGAAACATTAAATGCAATGGCCACAAGAGGGCTCATCATACTAAGTCGTGGCAAAATAGAGATACCTTCTATCGAGCGACTGACCGGCATTGTTATTAGTTAAATTTTACTTATTAACAATGTGTGTATAATCTTTTTATTATCTTTGCAATACATAATAGAGAAAGTTCGAGTACGTTATGAATAATTCTGAAACAAGAATAAATCCATTTATGGAGCCTTATGGTACTCCACACAACACCACACCCTTTCACAAGATAAAATTTGAGGATTACGAAGAGGCTTTTATGGAGGGAATTCGTCGTGATAATGAGGAGATTGCCAAAATCGTCAACAATCCGGAAGATCCGACTTTTGAGAATACCATCACAGTCGAAGATTTGTCCAACGGCCCTCATTATTATGATTTACTTGATCGCGTATCGACTGTGTTCTCCTGCATGATGAGTGCCGATACCAACGATAAAATGGAGGCTTTGGCCCAAAAACTCAGTCCAATTCTTACGCAACATGCCAATGATGTGATATTTAATAAGAAACTCTTTCTGCGCATCAAGTATGTGTATGAGCATCACGGAGAGCTTACGCCTGAAGAAAAAATGCTGCTCAACAAGAATTATGATGCGTTTGTACGGAGCGGAGCACTGTTGGATGATGACGGTAAGGACAAATTGCGCAAGCTCACAGAGGAAGCCAGCGTGCTGACATTGCAATTCTCGCAGAATCTCTTGAAGGAAAACAAAGCCTTCATTCTCCATATCAAAGAAAAAGACAAACTTGAAGGCTTGCCCGATACAGCCATAGACGCAGCAGCACTTGCCGCAAGTGAAAGAAAATTGGAAGGTTGGGTGTTCACGCTCGACTATCCAAGCTATTCCCCGTTTATGTCGTATTCTACGCAGCGTGACCTCCGTAAGCAAATGTATATGGCCCGAAACACGGAATGTACACACGATAACGATGCCAACAATCTGAAGATATGTCAGCGTCTCGTGAATTTGCGTCGGGAAATGGCTCAACTATTAGGGTATGAAACATACGCTGACTATGTACTCAAACATCGGATGGCTGGCAATGTAAGTAATGTGTACAAACTGCTGAACGATTTGATTGCCGCCTATAAGCCTACCGCCATCGAAGAGGTTAAGGCCATTGAGGCACAAGCTAAGGCTATGGAGGGAGACGATTTCGAGCTGAAACCTTGGGACTTCTCTTTCTATGCACACAAACTCCAGATGGAAAAGTATAACCTTGATGCAGAGATGCTGCGCCCCTACTTCCAACTCGACAAGGTTATTAACGGAGTTTTCGGATTGGCAAACAAACTTTATGGCATCACGTTTAAAGAAAACAAGGATCTACCTGTGTATCATCCCGATGTAAAAGCCTATGAGGTGTTCGACGAGGATGGTAGCTTCTTGGCCGTGTTCTATGCGGACTTCTATCCACGCGATGGCAAACAAAGTGGTGCTTGGATGACCGGATTTCAAGGACAATATATCAATAGGAAAGGAGAAAACATACGTCCCCACGTCAGCGTTGTAATGAATTTCACAAAGCCGACAGAGTCTAAACCGGCTTTGCTGACGTTAGGAGAAGTTGAAACTTTCCTTCATGAGTTTGGACACTCACTGCATGGAATGTTGGCCAACAGTCGTTTTGAAAGCTTGTCTGGCACAAATGTCTGGTGGGATTTTGTAGAAATGCCATCTCAGTTTATGGAAAACTATTCTACAGAAAAAGAATTCCTACGAACATTTGCATTCCATTATCAAACGGGAGAACCTATTCCTGACGAGTTGATAGATCGAATTCTAAAGAGCCGAAACTTTAATGTGGCATACGCGTGCCTTCGGCAAGTGAGCTTCGGATTGCTCGATATGGCCTATTATACGCAGAAAAAGGAATTTACCGAAGATATAATCCCTTTTGAAAAGGAGGCTTGGAAAGATGCCATGATTATTGAACAGCTGCCCGACACCTGCATGACTGTGCAATTCTCACACATTATGGCAGGTGGATATGCTGCCGGATATTACAGTTACAAATGGGCAGAAGTACTCGATGCAGATGCTTTCAGTCTATTCAAGAAAAACGGTATTTTTGATCGAAAAACTGCACACAGTCTCAGAGAAAATGTGTTATCAAAAGGTGGTACGGAAAATCCAATGACTTTATATAAAAGATTTCGCGGTCAAGAGCCCACAATAGATGCACTATTGATACGCAATGGTATAAAAAAAGCATAAGCAAAGCACGATGGAAGAAGCAAAAAGAAACGAGAAAGCACAGATATTGGATTATAGATATTTGCGTATGGCTCAAATATGGGCAGAGAATTCATATTGCAAACGTCGTAAGGTAGGAGCTTTAGTTGTCAAAGACAAAATGATTATCAGCGACGGTTACAATGGGACGCCCAGCGGCTTTGAGAACGTATGCGAAGACGACAATAATCTTACAAAGCCTTATGTGCTCCATGCAGAGGCTAATGCCATAACAAAATTGGCACGCTCTAACAACAACAGTGAAGGAGCAACTTTGTACGTCACAGCCTCTCCATGTATTGAATGTGCAAAACTCGTTATCCAAGCAGGCATAAAACGTGTGGTTTACGGTGAAACATACAGACTTGATGACGGAATCCGCCTTCTCCGACGGGCAGGTATTGAAGTTGTGTTGTTAGATGCAAATAGTATAAACGAAGTAAAAGATGAAGAACGAGAATAAGAGCAGATATATGCCTCTGTTAATGGCTATTTCGGTAGTCATTGGTGTGGTGATTGGGTCATTTTATGCCAATCATTTTTCCGGCAACAGGCTAACCATCATTAACAACGGTAGCAACCGCTTAAACAATCTTCTGCGCATCATTGACGACCAATATGTCGATAAAGTAAATGTAGATTCACTTGTAGAGAATGCCATTCCTGAAATTCTGGCAGAGCTTGACCCCCACTCTGTGTACATAAGTGCCAAAGACGTTCAGGCTGCGACCGATGACCTTAAAGGTTCTTTCTCTGGGGTTGGAATAGAATTTACTATACGTGAGGATACTATTCGGGTACAGAATGTTATCAAGAATGGACCGGCAGAGAAGGCGGGTGTTATTGCAGGTGACAAGATTATAGCAGTGGATGGCAAAACGTTTGTCGGGAAAAAAGTGACCAACGAAGAAGCCATGCATCGCCTGAAGGGTCCAAAAGGGACTAAGGTAAAGATTGGGGTGAAAAGATATGGACATACCAAGCCCATTGTTTATGAAATTACACGTGGCGAAATCCCAACGAAGACCATAACAGCCTCATATATGCTTGATGATGAAACCGGCTATATCAAGGTTAAGAACTTTGGAGAGAAGACCTATCCGGAACTTCTTATAGCCTTGGCTAACCTTCAGCAGCAAGGATTCAGCAATCTTGTTATCGATTTACGTGACAATACCGGTGGTTACCTGCAGAGTGCCGTGCAAATGGCCAATGAATTCTTGCCATCCAAGAAGCTCATTGTATATACCGAAGGACGTAAATCTCCACGTCAGGACTATCGCTCCGATGGACACGGAGCCTATCAGAAAATGCCTCTAACGGTGCTGATCAACGAGGGGTCGGCTTCTGCAGCAGAAATTTTTGCCGGTGCTATGCAGGATAACGACCGAGCAACAATTATTGGGCGACGCTCTTTTGGCAAGGGGTTGGTACAGCAACAGATTCCTTTTCCCGATGGTAGCATGGTACGCCTCACCATCGCACGCTATTATACTCCCTCCGGACGATGCATCCAAAAGCCATATGTTGCAGGAGAAGAGTCCAGCTACGCAACAGATTTACTGAATCGCTATCAACACGGAGAGTTCTTCTCACAGGATAGCATACACCACACAGGTCCAGCATATCATACTTTAAACGGCCGAAATGTTTATGGCGGTGGCGGCGTCACGCCTGACATTTTCGTGCCGGAAGACACAAGCAATGTTACGTCCTATTATAAGCAAGCTGCAATGAGTGGCTTAATTCTGCAATTCGCATTTAGTTATACAGACAACAACCGACAGAAAATGAACGGCTTTGAAGAATTGCATGAATTGGAAAAATATTTAAATAGGCAGGGACTTGTAAACCAATTTGCCAACTATGCAGACAAACATGGTTTGAAGCGACGCAACTTGATGATAAAAAAGAGTTACGCCTTGCTCAACAGATTTATTAACGGACGTATTATCTATAATATGTTAGATGAGCAAGCACTCACCATGTATCTCAATCAAGACGATCCTGTTATATCTTCTGCTATACGTGTGTTTAAGAACAATGCTGCTTTTCCAAAAACTCCCGGAAAATCCACTGTAACCAAAAAGAAATAAAGCACACACACGTATGAATAAATCAGAACTCAGGCATATCATTCGTGAACGAAAGCGACAATACTCAAGCCAACAGCTCGAAATGTTGTCGCTCTCAATCATTGAACGCCTAAGTCGGCATCCTAAGGTACGTACTGCCAACACTATTCTGCTCTATTATTCTCTTCCCGATGAAGTCAACACTCACTCCCTCATCAAAAAACTCTTTAAGGAAAACAAGACCATACTGTTGCCCAAAGTTGTCAGCGATGGCAATATGGAGATCAGAGTATATACGGGAGAAGACAGTTTGGTAAAGGGGGCGTTCCAAATCATGGAGCCGTCCGGACCTATCTACATCAAATATGACACTATTGACTTAGCAATTATACCGGGAATGAGTTTTGATAAAAAAGGAAACAGATTGGGAAGAGGTAAGGGATATTACGACCGTTTCCTTGTTCGAGTTCCCTCTTTGTATAAAATCGGCGTATGTTTTGATTTTCAGAAAACAGAAAATGTCCCCTGCGAATCGACAGATGTGACCATGAACGAAGTGCTATGATTATGCTTTGAAACACTCTCCTGATTTCGTATTACAGTGAGATAAATTTCAATTATCAATACACTATGACATCCGTAATTACAGAAGTACCAACAAATTTGTTCAATTCTACAGTCAGTTGAGATCGCCGCATACTTAAATTTTGCCGTAAAGCCGGATTCTGAATCTTGACATACAACACTTGATTCTTAATAAATTTTTCCTTTGTATAATGCTTCACAGCATCGCCAACAACAGCCTCCCACGAATCTACTATTCTTTTTTGTAGCAAAGGGGTTTCCAAACCTTCATTACGAAGAAATTGCTGTAATATATCTCCCAATGGTTGTACATCACGCCTGAACATCGTCGTGCCTCCTTTCAGTAATTTCTCCAGCTTTAACATCGAAAAGTTTATAATCTTCCCGACTGTGGCTCAGTATTTTATCCAAGTGTTCACGATTAGTATCTGTGATAAAGATTTGGCCGAAATTGTCACCCGAAACCAGCTTTATGATCTGTTCCACACGTCGTGAATCGAGCTTATCGAAAATATCATCTAATAATAAGAGAGGAGTTGTGTTGGAGGAAGTGCGTCGCAAAAAATCAAACTGAGCAAGTTTCAGCGACAAGACATAAGTTTTGATCTGCCCCTGACTTCCCTCTCGTTTCATGGGGTAATCATCTATCAGCATTTCCAAATCATCACGATGAATTCCATGAAGACTATACCCCACAGCCCTATCCTTAAAACGATCGCGCTGAATCACATCAAGTAATGGGCCTCGCTGACAGTGTGATATATATCGCAGCGACACCCTTTCTTGTAATCCGGATATATATTGATAAATATCTTGGAATACAGGAATAAGTTCCTCGACAAATGCGTGACGCTTGTGATACACAATTTCTCCCTGTTCAGCCATCTCTTGTTCCCACAAATCCAGCAAGGTTACATCTGGCTCCGCCTCCATTTTCAACAGCGCGTTACGTTGTTGAAGTGCCTTGTTGTAACGGTTAAGTGCATCTATGTAGAGGTTATCATATTGCGCTATGACAATATCCATGAGTTTCCTTCGTCCATCTCCTCCTCCATCAACCAGAATCGTATCTGAAGGCGAAACGAAAATTAAAGGAATCAAACCAATATGTTCAGAAAACCTTTTATAAGCCTTTTTATTACGACGAAATTGCTTGGCTCGCCCCCTTTTCAGACCTACACTGACATTTTCTTGATTTCCGGAATCACTTTCATATGCGCCATCGATCATGAAGAAATCCTGTCCATGCATCATCACCTGGCTATCAACACTTGTAAAACTGCTATGGCAAAACGATAAATAATATACTGCATCAAGAAGATTTGTTTTACCCTCGCCGTTATTACCAATTAGGCAATTGATTTTAGGAGAGAACCTAAGATTTGCCTCACGAATGTTCTTATAGTTTATAATAGAAAGATTCTTTAATATCATCTGTTATGGCTCTGATGTATGCAAAGATAACTTATTTAGAAATCAAAAACGAAAAAAGAAGCTTATAAATTTCAATATGTGAGATAAAATAGTTAATTTTGTCACAAAATATTGTAAATATAAAATAATAAAATAATGGCAAACACAAACGATCAGGCAACATTTGAAGTTGCTTCAAAGTCAGAGGCTTTTCTCCAGAAAAACGGAAAAGCAATTCTCATCGCTGTAGCAGCGGTAGTCCTTGTTATTGTTGGATATTTCTGCTACAAGTCATTCATTAGTAATCCACGTGAAGAAAAGGCCAGTACAGCCATTGCGCGTGGGCAGGAATATTTCAATTCGGAGCAATTCGACAAAGCACTCAATGGCGATGGAGCGAGCTACACGGGATTCGTTAAAATTGCCAGCGATTACAGCAACACTAATGCCGGAAACCTTGCAAACCTTTATGCAGGTTTGAGCTATGCACATCTTGGCAAATGGCAAGATGCTGTTAAATATCTCGAAGCATTTTCTCCAGCCAAAGATGCAATGGTAAGCCCTGCAGCCATTCAGGCTCTCGGCAATGCCTATGCACACGTCGGGCAAGTAGACAAAGCCATCAGCAAGCTCAAAGAAGCTGCAAAAAAAGCCGACTCGAAAGCTAAAAACGGTGTAAACAACAGCCTCTCTCCAACATTCCTCCTACAGGCAGCTCAGCTTTTGGAGTCAGAGAAGAAGCAGGATGAAGCTCTGAAGATTTATCAGGATATCAAGAGCAAATACACAAACTCAATGCTTGTACAGAGCAGCGAAATTGATAAATACATAGAAAGAGTAACAAAATAAAATGGCAACAGCACTCCACAACCTTTCAGATTACGACTTCAATAAAGTTCCGGATGCCAGTAACATGTGCTTTGGGATCGTTGTTTCAGAATGGAATCCTGAAGTTACGGGCGCACTTCTTGATGGAGCGGTCAAGACATTGGAGAAACACGGTACAATACCGGAGAACATCCATGTCAAGACTGTACCGGGAAGTTTTGAGCTGGTATATGGAGCTCAGCAAATGTGCAAGAACGATGGCTTCGATGCAGTCATCATACTTGGCTGTGTAATTCGCGGTGAAACCCCCCATTTTGACTATATTTGCGAAGGAGTAACCAATGGTATTTCTCATTTGAATGCCAGTCAAAACATTCCGGTGGTTTTTGGTTTGTTAACAACCAATAATTTGCAGCAGGCCAAAGACCGAAGCGGAGGGAAATTAGGAAACAAAGGTGATGAGTGTGCTATAGTGGCCATCAAGATGGCAAAATATTAAAGTTGAGCCTATGCTCGATTTTGCAGCAATAGATTTTGAAACTGCAAACAGCGCACGATCCAGCGTTTGCAGTGTGGGTGTGGTGATAGTAGAGAATGGAGAGATAACCGATTCATACTATCACCTCATTCATCCTATACCTAACTATTACAACATATTCACGACCCGAGTGCATGGGCTCACGTTTATGGACACAATAGAGGCACCCACTTTTCCCGAAGTTTGGGCAGATATAGCTCCTAAAATAAAACACTTGCCACTGGTTGCACACAATAAAGCTTTCGATGAAAGTTGTCTCAAAGCAGCGTTCAGAGCATACGGCTTGGAATATCCCAATTATAAATTCTTATGTACACTTATTGCAGCAAAACGCAAATGG
The DNA here is from genome assembly GCA_937995875.1 of uncultured Bacteroidales bacterium. Taxonomy (GTDB): domain Bacteria; phylum Bacteroidota; class Bacteroidia; order Bacteroidales; family Bacteroidaceae; genus Prevotella. Next base: position 12,642 of record CALKIW010000153.1, read on the forward strand.
AAACGTGGAATTTTAGAAAACTATCAGCTGCAAACCGTTGCCAAAGCATGCGGCTATAATCTAACCAACCACCATCATGCACTTGATGATGCTCAGGCTTGTGCAGCAATAGCAAAGAAAATATTATAAATAAATAAACCCCTTATAAAATTAACAACGAATATGAGACTATACGAACATCTTCAAGCATACGAATTTGATGAGATTATGCCGGTTATCGTTGATATGTTTCCCGGAACAGGCAAATATCATAACGCACTTAAAGAAGCCTATGATATTCTATTGGATATGAAACCGGTTCCCACCAAGAAAGATATTAAATACAAAATATTGTCTTCAGCAGATGGCAACGAACATTATGTCGGTGCAGAAGACAGAGATTTCGACACGACGTGGGAAGTTTGTCTGGGTAAGAATCTTACAAAAGAAAAGGGTGTAGACTTGTCTGACATAGAAATGATAGCCAATGCACTGGTCAATATCTGCTTGATAGCACGCCATCCTCATGCTTTTGACAAGGCTTATGCAGCTTTGACGAAGGCTGAACGCTAATATAACTAACTCAAGTTTCGGATTTAGACTTTGAGGTTGAATTTATTGCATAAAAAAGGC
>CALKIW010000154.1 GCA_937995875.1 uncultured Bacteroidales bacterium
CAACTCGACAACCCAGAACCACTATCTCGCCCGTATACGGTTCACTGAAATATTCCTGGCCTATGCTGAGGCGGCAAACGAGGCCTGGGGACCAACGGGACGAGGCTCACATGGCTACTCTGCTTATGATGTAGTCAAAGCGTTGCGCGCACGTGCCGGCGTAGGTGCTGACAACGGTGATGCCTATCTCGAATCTATCAAGAGCGACCAAGACAAGATGCGCGAGCTGATTCGTAATGAGCGTCGTCTTGAACTCTGTTTTGAGAACCACCGTTTCTATGACCTCCGTCGTTGGAAGGTTGATTTGAGCAAACTCAATGAGACCGCTCGCGGCATGGAGATTGATAAAAACAGTGCGGGTGAGCACACTTACAAAGTGTTGCCCAAGATTGAGGTGCGCGACTTCAAAGAATATATGTATTACGGACCAATTCCTTTCTCAGAAACCCGCAAATGGTCCAATCTTGAGCAAAACAAAGGCTGGTAACTTGTGACAAATGATAAAACACTATAAGAAATGAAAATATACAATATTTTAACAGCGTCGGTGCTTCTCATGCTGAGTATGTTTGCCACATCCTGTAAGAATGATGACGTAGATTTTCCTGATTACGAAGGAGGGGTGAATGTTTACTTTGCTACACAAACCGCAGTCAGAACACTGGTAATGGGAGAGGATGAATACGACGTCACATTGGATAATGAGCACAAATGTAAGATTGGTGCAACGATGGGTGGTGCATACAACGGACGCAAGATCAATATTGAGGTGGCCGTTGACAACTCATTGTGCAATAACCTCTATTTTGCTGAAGGCGAGACACCTGTATTGCCAATGCCTTCCAATTATTACACCTTGGAAAGTAACACCATAAAGTTCAATGGCGATGTGACCGGTTACATCAAGGTGCAGTTCACGGATGCTTTCTTCGAAGATCCAAAGGCTTTAACTAATAATTACGTCATTCCCCTTGTGATGAAAAACCAAATGGGTGCCGATTCTATTCTTTCTGGCAAACCGCTTTTTGAAGGCGAGACACCTCAGCTCACCAATGCTACAAGCTGGGACATACAGCCAAAGAATTACATTCTCTATTTGGTGAAGTACATTTGTAAGTACGATGCCAAATACATTCGTCGTGGCATCGACGAAATTACAACCAGTGGCAAGACGATAAAGAACGTGCGTCATGCCGGCCGTCTCGACAAAGAGGAAATCTGCACGGGTATCACGACGCGGGCTCTCAATTCCATCACATACCCCGTTACTTACACTGTGAATGGCGAGAAGCGTTCTTGCGATCTCATTCTGACATTCGATGCCGAAGACAACTGCACAGTTCGAAGTGGCACGCCGGGTGTGACAGCAACCGGAACGGGAGCTTACAAGGCTAAAGCAGAAAAGAAAGCATGGGGCGATAAAGACCGAGACGCTATGTATCTTGATTATAAAGTAAATTTCGGTGATGTCTCCACTACCACCCGTGACACATTGATATGGCAACGAAGAGGCGTAACAAGCGAAGAGTTTGCCACAGTATACAAACAAAAATAAATCAGCAAACCACTATGAACAAAACAAAGATATTGGTCATGGCCGTGGCAGCATTTGTGCTTGCCTCATGTGCTGATGACAATTATGAAGATTTTAGGACTGCAGCCCCGGAGCGAGGTGCTCAATATGCCTATCTCAACGAATACAGAGATTTGAAAACTTATGTCGACCGGGCAAAGTATCCTATGTTCAAATTGGGTGGAGCTACAGATGCTGCCACCTTCAATAAACAAGAATTGGTGTATGCGCTCGATGTGGCCAACTTCGATGAGTTGGTTACGGGCAATTCTTTCAAATACTCATCCGTTGTGGGTGATGACGGCTCGATGGACTTTACCGTCGTCAAGGAGTTTGTTGATAAGGCCACTGAAGCCGGCCTCTCGGTTTACGGCCACACCTTAGCATGGCATGCACAGCAAAACATAAAGTATCTGGGCAAGCTCATTGCTGACCGCATACCAGAGGGAGATGGCGGCAAAAGCTATGTTTTCCAACACGACTTTGAGGACGGGCAACCTATTGGTGGATGGGGAAACAACCAGTCGCGTGAGGTGATCGACAATGGCTATGATGGCAAGAGCATGAAAGCCACCAACCCGTCTGTCGCCAACCCATGGGAAAGCCAAATGGCGGTAGACTTTGCACAACCACTGACCGAGGGCACGACCTACACGCTCCATTTCTGGGCCAAGGGCTCGCAAGAAGGTTCGATTACAGCCGGTTATCAAAACCCTGATGGTTATAAAGGATGTGGTGACTTTCCAGTTATCAATCTGACGACCGATTGGAAAGAGTACACCATAGAGGCTACAGTGACCGGTGCTGGGGCTACCCGCTTCCTTTTCAGCATTGGCTCTTATGCTGGTGATATCTATATGGACAACCTTGAGTTGTACACAGGAGCAACGCCTACTGTCGATATACCTAAGACGGTTGTGAAATACGACTTTGAGGATGGTAACACAATAGGTGGTTGGGGTAACAGTTCCACGAGAACCAATGTTGCTGGTTCTCATGACGACAGCCACTGTATGCAATTTACCAATCCCTCTGCTGTCAATCCCTGGGAAGCACAGGTTGCAATAGACTTCGAGTCGCCTTTGACCGAGGGAAACACTTATTATTTGCATTTCTGGGCCAAGAGCAGTGTAGAAGGTACTGTGGGTGCCGCGTTCCAAAATCCTTTGGACTATAGCGGCAGAGGAAACTTCCCCAACATGGACCTCACAACCGATTGGAAAGAATATACCGTATCTACATCCGTAACGGGTGACAACTGTAAACGCCTCACGCTCAACCTTGGCTCCTTGGCAGGAACCATCCTTTTCGATGATGTTGAGGTGTACGAAATGGTTAAGGGCAACAGCATACCGCTGACTGATGAGGAGAAGCGCGATACGCTCACTTGGGCCATGGAGCAGTGGGTCAGCAACATGATGAAAGCCTGTGACGGCAAGGTGAAGGCTTGGGATGTGGTGAATGAGCCTATGTCCGACGGCAATCCCTTCCAACTGAAATCGGGTGCCGTCGAGGGTGGCGAGGACAACTTCTATTGGCAAGATTATCTTGGCAAGGACTATGCTCGCGTGGTCATTAAATTTGCACGCCAATATGGTGGCGACGATTTGAAGCTATTCGTCAACGACTATAATCTTGAGGCTGCATACAACGACAATAAGAAATGCGACGGACTTATCGAAATGGTGAAGTACTGGGAGTCTGACGGAGTGACAAAGATTGACGGTATCGGCACGCAGATGCACGTTTCCTATTCGCTCAATCCTGCCACGCAGAAACGCAATGAGGAAGCTGTTGTCAAAATGCTTAACAAGTTGGCGGCTACCGGCAAACTCATCCGTATTTCCGAACTCGATATGGGCATCGCTGATGAGACCGGAAATCAGATTAAGACTGACCAAGTGACTGAAGAGCAACACCATGCCATGGCGGGCTATTACAAGTTTATCGTGGAGAAGTATCTTGAAATCATTCCTGTCAACCAGCAGTACGGCATCACGGTCTGGGGCGTTACCGACAGCCCTGAGGACAGCTTCTGGAGAGCTGGCATGCCTATTGGCCTATGGGACGTAAACTATAACAGAAAGCACACCTATGCTGGATTTGCCGACGGCTTATCGGGTAAATAACCCGAAAGCGGCAGCTTGGTGTGACGGCTGTATCTGAACACACCACTTTCGATTAGAAGGCATGCTCTATTACGATGCACGTTGTATTTCTTGGAAATACGCGCACGCGTGGTAATAGAGCATCGCTTTTTTCTCCTTGGAACTATATATCAATAAACAAATGAAGAAAATCACTTTTATCTTATTCCTGCTCTCTACGGTGCTATACGCTCAGGCAGCCACCTCTTTCGTCGATTTTGACAACAACGGCGGTGTTCGGCTTGCAGACAAAGACCATCCCACCGTCATCTCTTTCGATGCCAACGACTTTCCCGGTGTCAAAATAGCTATCGAAAGTCTTCAGAAAGACTTTGAGGCCGTTACGGGAACCAAGGCACAAACTCATGCAGACGGTCATATCGTCATTGGTACTTTGGGCAAAAGCAAGGCCATAGACCGTTATATCAAGCGTGGCATCCTCAAACAGTCCGACCTCAAAGGTAAATGCGAGAAGTTTATCATCAAGACCGTTGATGACAAGCTCGTTATTGCCGGCAGCGACAAGCGTGGCACCATTTACGGCATTTACGAACTCGCCCGTCAGATAGGTGTGTCGCCTTGGTATTACTGGGCAGACGCGCCCATTGTTAAACACAATGTGATCTATGTTCGCCACGGCGAATATACAGACGGCGAGCCGGCCGTCAGATATCGGGGAATCTTTCTCAACGATGAGGCACCCTGTCTCACCACATGGGTGAAAAACACATTCGGGACGAATTACGGAGACCATCGGTTCTATGCCAAGGTGTTCGAGCTCATACTTCGTCTCAAGGGCAACATGCTGTGGCCGGCCATGTGGGGATGGGCGTTTTATGCCGACGACCCGCTAAACAGTAAGACGGCCGACGACATGGGCGTAATCATCGGTACGTCCCATCACGAGCCCATGGCTCGCAACCATCAGGAGTGGGCCCGCAACCGCAAGAACTATGGTGCGTGGAACTATCGTACCAATAAGGCCGTTCTCGACAAGTTTTTCCGTGAGGGCATCGAGCGGGCAAAGCACACGGACGACATCATCACCATCGGCATGCGAGGTGATGGTGACGAGGCCATGAGCGATGAAGCCGACACACGCTTGTTGAAAAATATCGTTGACAACCAGCGCAAGATCATAGCCGACGTAACGGGTCGGCCGGCAAGCCGTACGCCACAGGTGTGGGCGCTTTACAAAGAGGTGCTGGAATATTACGACAAGGGTATGCGTGTGCCCGAAGACGTCACGCTGATGCTCTGTGATGACAACTGGGGCAACGTCCGTCGTGTGCCCTCGGCTGCTGAGCGCAACCGCAAGGGCGGATGGGGACTCTATTACCATGTAGACTATGTGGGGGCACCGCGCAACAGCAAATGGCTCAACGTGACCCCGATACAGAACATGTGGGAACAACTCCATTTGGCTTATACGCACGGCATAGACCGCATCTGGATTCTCAATGTGGGCGACCTCAAACCGATGGAATACCCCATATCGCTCTATTTCGACATGGCATGGAATCCCGACCGCTATTCCGTGTCCAACATTACTGACCACGCAGTGTCTTTCTGCCGCGAGTTGTTTGGCCCGGCCCAGGCCGAAGAGGCCGCGCGCATCCTCAATCTTTTGTGCAAGTACAACGGTCGTATTACGGCCGAAATGCTCGATGCCAACACATACAATCTCGAAACGGGGGAGTGGAAGCAGGTGACCGATGAATATCTCAAGCTTGAAGCTGAGGCGTTGCGGCAGTATATCACGTTGCCGGCCGACCATCGGGACGCCTACCAACAGATTATACTCTTCCCCTTGCAGGCCATGACCAATATCTATGAGATGTATTATGCGCAGGCCATGAACCATAAGCTCTACAAGCTCAACAACCCGGATGCTAACATTTGGGCCGATAGGGTGGCAGATGCTTTCAAGCGAGACTCGTTGCTTTGTGTCGGCTACAATAAGGATATAGCCGGGGGCAAGTGGGATGGCATGATGATACAGAAGCACATTAGCTATACGTCGTGGAATGACAATTTTCCCAAGGATGTCATGCCCGAGGTGTATCGTGTGACCGATACGCAGCAAGGAGGTTATGTCTTTACGGCAAAAGACAGTGTGGTTTCCATGGAGGCCGAGCACTATTATGCGGCGACAGATGCCAAGGAGGCCCGCTGGACGGTTATACCTCACATGGGACGCACACGCAGCGGCATGACCTTGATGCCCTATGACAAGTCTACGGATGGTGCTATGCTTACCTATAAATTCTCATTGAACGGTATCAAGACCGACATGGTGAAGGTGCATGTCGTTGTGAAATCCACACTCGATTATCTTAACAAAGGCAGTTTGACTTATACGGTTTCGCTGAACGGGGAACAACCCAAGGAAGTGCGGTTTAACGAGAACCTGAATGAGAAGAAGGAGAATATTTACAGCATATATTATCCCACGGTGGCTCGTCGTGTGGTGGAATCTGTAATAGAGCTGCCTATAGACAGTTCGGCTCAAGACCCGCACACGCTTGTGATACGACCCAACGACCCGGCCATCGTGTTCGAGAAAGTTGTAGTGGACTGTGGCGGTTATCGCCCGTCTTATCTTTTCATGAACGAGTCTCCTTGTCGGAGATGAGATGCAAACCGATTAATACGGACTACTATATATTTTAAGACTATGTTTAAGGTAGGAATTATTGGGGCAGGATGGATTGCCGGCAAGATGGCAGAAGCCTTGACACCCCTGAAAGATTACGAAGTTTATGCCATTGCTTCCAGAACACAGGCTAAGGCCGATGAGTTTGCACGAAAGTAGAATGTGAAAAGGGCGTATGGCAGTTATGAGCGGCTGGTCGAAGATGACCAAGTGGACTTGGTGTATATTGCCACACCACATTCCCATCATTACGGGCATGCCATGTTGGCGGTGGACCACCACAAACCTGTGCTGGTCGAAAAATCGTTTACGGCCAATGCCCGCGAAGCCCAAAAGCTCATTGCCGCGGCTCGGGCGAAGGGAGTCTTCATCACCGAGGCCATTTGGACGCGATACATGCCGTTATCCAAAAAGGTGAAACAGCTGATGGATAGTGGTATTATTGGAGAGCCACGTGTTTTGACGGCCACCCTGTGTTACATGATGGAGCATAAAGAACGCATCATCAGACCCGAATTGTGTGGTGGTGCCTTGCTCGATTTGGGCGTCTATACGCTGAATTTTGCGCGTATGTACTTCGGGACCGATATCATGAAAACGGTGTCCAACTGCATATTGGGTGATACGGGTGTTGACATGCACGAGTGTATCTCCCTGACCTATGCCGACAACAAAATGGCTAACCTACAGTCCGGCGCGCTCTGCCTGAACGATCGGCAGGGCATCATCAGTGGGGTGGATGGTTATATCAGGGTAGACAACATCAACTGCCCGGAGCGGATAGATGTTTATCGCAACTATGAGTTGGTGGAAACCGTCAGGAAGCCCGAAGATATGGTCAATGGCTATGAGTATCAGGTGATGGAGTGCCGTCGGTGTATCAACGCCGGGCTGCAGGAGTCGCTTATGATGCCACATGCTGAAACTATCAGCATTATGCAGCAGATGGATGCGCTTCGCAGGGAGTGGGGCGTGAAGTATCCAATGGATGTGGAGTAGAAAGTAATCCCACAATGCGACATCAGTAGAAACGTGGGCTTGCCCGTCTCAGCAACCAATAGAGTAATAATCAATTCACAATTAGACTACGAAAAGGTTGGCTAAAGTAGAGACGTGGACTTGCCCCGTCTCAGCAACCGAAAGGGTGATAATCAATTCACAATTAGACTACGAAAAGGTCGGCTAAAGTAGAGACGTGGACTTGTCCCGTCTCAGTAACCGAAAGGGTAATAATCAATTCACAATTAGACTACGAAAAGGTCGGCTAAAGTAGAGACGTGGACTTGTTCCGTCTCAGTAACCGAAAGGGTAATTTTGCAAGACCGCGGTGCAATGGTGTGAGACGGGGCAAGCCCGCGTCTCTACAAGGGGAAACCATTACATTGTAAAATTTGATTACCTTTTTTCGATGATTATTTTCGGAGCATCCAGAGAAAAAAAGCGCCATGTTTCAACCATCAAAATCTGTCGGGAAAACAGAAAAATTCCAAGCCCATTGCGATTCAAGCTTCATGGCTCTGCGATTCGGGCTTCATGGCCACGCGATGGAGCTTTAGTCGCACGATGACTAAGCCTTAATCCCACTGTCATTCGATATGTAATCGCGGATGACAAAATAGATGCCATAAAGGTGCTATTTTGTTAAACGATTGATAATCAATCTACTACCGAATTATGCAAATTTCACGAATTTCGGGCTGTGGGTTTTTATTTTTTGAATACGCGAAATATAGAGAGGTGTTTGTAAAGTAAATTGTAAGTTTCCAAGATGTTAGTAACTACGGAAACTATCATCAGGAGGGAAGAAAGCAAAAGCAGTTGGCTTAAGTATCTTCAATAAAAAACTCCGGGCAGCCCAATATGTTAAGCTACCCGGAGTTGCTGTTTATATACGATTTATCAGAACTGATTCATCAAGTCCTCTTTGGCTATTTGGCGTATAAGGCAACAATAGTCTCATACTTTTCCTGTTTACCTGAAGTTTGCTTCGGCTCACCGTTCTTCTTGGCATATTCCACCATTTGCTCGAGGCTCATCTTGCCCTCTTCAAAGGCCTTGCCCTCACCGCTGTCGAAGCTGGCATAACGCTCTTTGAGCATCTTGGGCAACTCGCTCTCTTCGAGGATGGCGGCAGCGTTGAGTAAAGCACGGGCCATGGCATCCATGCCACTGATATGAGCAATGAAGATATCCTCGGGATCTGTAGAGTTGCGGCGTAGCTTGGCGTCAAAGTTCATGCCGCCGTTGCCGAGACCTCCGTTGCGGATGATCTGCATCATGGCCTGCGTGAGTTCATAGTTGTCGATGGGGAACTGGTCGGTGTCCCAGCCGTTCTGTGCATCACCACGGTTGGCATCAATGCTGCCGAGCATACCGTTATCCACGGCCACGGCCAGTTCGTGTTCGAAGGTATGACCGGCCAGGGTAGCGTGGTTCACCTCGATATTCACCTTGAAGTCCTTGTCGAGTCCGTGTGCGCGGAGGAAACCGATAACGGTCTCTGTGTCCACATCGTATTGATGCTTGGTAGGCTCCATGGGTTTGGGTTCGATGAGGAAAGTGCCGGTGAATCCCTTGGCACGGGCATAGTCGCGGGCGTTGGTCAGCATCTGTGCCAAGTGGTCTTTCTCCCGTTTCTGGTCAGTGTTGAGCAGCGACATATAGCCCTCGCGGCCACCCCAGAACACATAATTCTGACCACCCAGCTTGATGGTTGCGTCAATAGCGTTCTTGATCTGCACGGCAGCGCGAGCCACAACATCGAAGTCGGGATTGGTGGCGGCACCGTTCATATAGCGTTTATGACCGAAGACATTGGCTGTACCCCATAGGAGTTTGATGTTGGTGTTCTTCATCTTCTCCACGGCATAGTCTGTAATAGCCTTCATGCGAGCTTCGTATTCTTCGATGGTCTCGCCCTCTTCAACGAGGTCTACGTCATGGAAGCAGAAATATTCGATACCGAGTTTATCCATAATTTCGAAGCCTGCGTTCATCTTATCCTTAGCGCGCTGAACGGCATCCTCGGCCTTGTCCCACTCGTAACAACGGGTTGCACCGCCAAACTGGTCGCCACTGGCGTCACCAAGAGTGTGCCACCAAGCCATGGCGAACTTTAACCAATCTTTCATTTTCTTACCCATTACCATGCGCTCGGGCTCATAATAATGGAAAGCCATTACATTTTTACTGTCTGTTCCTTCAAAAGGAATCTTGCCAACCTCCGGAAAATACTGTTTTGCCATAATTGTTTTTTAATTTGTTAAATATGATTTTCTAATTGGTTTTATGATATAATGTTTGCCAATAAGCCTACTATTTGTGTTCAGCCTTGTTTGAAGTGGCGTAAAGTCCGATGCAGTTGCCGATGAAGCCTCCACTTCTCGACGTGCTTAGGTTAACGGCATCGACGCCTTTGCATAATAGTGACCACGAGTCGTTGCCCACGGCATAATAGAAGTCGTAGTAGCGGCCGTTGCCCTCAACCTTCAGCTTGAGTTCGCCATCAGGAATAAAGGCAGAAGCGATCACTGTGTTTTGCTTCTCGGCACGTGTCAACACCACGGCTTGTTTGCCTTGTAGGAGCGTTTTGCCGAAAACAAAGTTATGGTCCTCGTTTTGCAATAGGGCCATGCCTGCAAGGTGTTTTTCATCTTTCACTGCGAAAGATACGGCAGTTTCTGCTATGAAATGCTCGTGCTGCTGTCGGGTCCATACGGCAGAAAGCGGATCGCGCTGATAAATGTTTGTATTCAGGGGTTGTAGCAAGAGATTGCCATTGTTAATTCGATAAAACTGTGATGGATTGCGGAGGAAGAACCATTTTGGTGAGAGTTCGGTACCGGAGAAGTCGTCGGTATAAGAGAAGTTTCCGGTGAGTTTGTTCTTGGCCAATGGCATCAACCCCGACTTGCTGCCTACCGGAGGTATGGCAATGCCGGGCTTGAGGATGGTCGGCCATCCGTCCTTCCATGTCACGGGGAGCAGATAGGTGTCGCGTCCCGTGTTGTAGAAGTCGTTTTCATAGGGACGGCATCCCAGGAACACGGCCCACCAATCGCCTTTTTTGTCCTGCACCATATCAGCATGCCCGGTACTGGTGACAACATTGGGACGGTTGGGGTCGAGACCTGTGCGCTGTGTCAGGATGGGATTATTGGGGGCTTCCTCCCACGGTCCTTTGGGACTCTTGGATCGGAAGATCACCTCGCTGTGCCATGCACCTGTGCCACCCTCGGCACACATGAGGTAATAATATTTGCCTATGCGATAAAGGTGTGGTCCCTCAATCCAGATAGGACGTTCCTCCACCTTTGTTCCACCACGCACAATCTCGATGGGTTCGCCAATGGTTTTGTCGTTTTTCACGTCAAACTCAATGAGGCGGATGGCGCGCTGACCTTCATAGTCAGCACCACCCATGACGGGAGCGTTGTGGACGATGTATCCCTTACCGTCCTTGTCGAAGAAGAAGGAGGGGTCGATGCCATCGATAATGGGTAGGTAGATGGGGTCGCTCCAGCCCTTTTCGGGGTCTTTGCTCTTGACATAGAAGTTGCCCCGCCCTACGTTTGTAGTAATCATATAGAAGGTTTTGTTCTTCTCGTTGTATTCTATGGCCGGTGCAAAGATGCCTCCGGACACCCGCTGCTTGTCCAAAGGCAACTGCGAGGGGCGGTTGAGCACATAGCCAATGGACTCCCAGTTGACCAAGTCCTTGCTTTTATGGATTGGCACGCCGGGAAAGAAGCTGAAAGAAGAATTGACGAGATAGAAGGTGTCGCCTGCCCTACAGATGGAAGGGTCAGGATAGAAACCTGCCAGTATGGGGTTGTAATATTGTGTCTTGGGGTCGATTCTTTGTTGGAATCGGGCATCGTCTCCCGTATAGGAGAAGTAACTGAACGATGCCTCCTGAGCCATGGCTGATGTGCATAGTGCCAACATGGCTACGGCGGTGTAGAAGAATTGTCTCATGTGGATTATCCTTTTATTTTTTTTCAAACGTTTTAAGTGGTTAAACAAGGAGATTGCAGCATAATAATAGAAGAAATCTTGATTGGTTTATGAAATGGCTGATGCAACCTCCTTGTTATGATATGTCGATAGCGATAGAAGCATTATTTGCTTTCCATCCGTATGATTTTATCGTTTTCGTCATATTTCAGCTCTATCACTTTCATGCTTCTGAGCCATGTTTTATCGCCGGATGGCACGCAGTCGTGGTGGAATAGGTACCACCTGCCCTTGAACTCAACGATGGAGTGGTGGGTCGTCCATCCGACAACCGGGTCGAGAATGACACCCTGATAGGTAAACGGACCATAAGGGTTGTCGCCCACGGCATAGCAGATGAAATGCGAATCGCCGGTGGAGTAGGAGAAATAGTAGCGTCCCTTGTACTTGTGCATCCACGAGGCTTCGAAGAAGCGGTGGGGATTGTTGGCCTTCAGCGGTTCACCATTTTCATCGACAATGAGTATCTCGCGCGGGGCCTCGGCAAACTGAAGCATGTCGTCGCTCATGCGTGCCATACGTGGAAGGAGTGCCGGCTCATCGCCCTCGGGCAGGTGTTCCACGCCGAGTGCCTTGTTGCCGTCGTAGCGTTGCAGTTGGCCGCCCCAGATACCACCGAAGTAAACATAAATCTTGCCGTCGTCATCCTTGAATGCGCAAGGGTCTATGCTGTAAGAACCACGGATGGGATCGGGCTGGGGAATGAACGGGCCTTCGGGCCTGTCGGCGATGGCCACGCCAAGATGGAAGGTCTGCGTCTTGTCCTTGGCACAATAAATGAGATAATATTTGCCATCTTTTTCCACTACGTCGTTGTCCCAGAGCTGTCGATCGGCCCATGGAATGTCCTCCAGGCGAAGTATGACGCCATGGTCGGTAACCTTGCCTTTTTCCACATCGTCGAGAGAGAAAACGTGATAATCTTTCATTTGGAAGTGTCCGCCGTCGTCGTCGAAAGCCGCACCGCTGTCCCAATCGTGTGAGGGATAGATATAAAGCTTGCCGTTAAAAACATTGGCGGAAGGGTCGGCCATATAGTCTTGAGGATATAAGTATCTTGGTTTCATGTTGGTTTGGTTAAATAAAGGTTATACCTTGTGAAAAGCGACACCACCATTTAACGGTAGTGGTGCGCACTGATGAAATTGCGTTTGGAGCAAGCCCGGCATGGACTTGCCCCATTATGCAATGTATATGTTATCTGTTTTCTTCAAACATCTTGATGATTTTTTGCACAACCGGCTTTTCCTTGTAGTCTCGGTCGAAGAGCAATGGATAGTTGGTGCGACCGTGAATAGGCCAGTCGTTGAGCCAGGATGTAGCATCGGTAACGCCCCAAAGGGTTACGCGGAGAATGTCTTTCTTGTTGCGCTCGATTACCTTGAAGAAGTTGAGATATTGCTGTTCAAAAATCTTGTTGGCCTTCTTGGTCAGTCCCTTGGTGTAGGGATTGTACTTAGTGTCGTACTTGAAGTTCTGTCCTATCTCGGCACCATGGAAGTTCTCAGGCCTTGGCAACATGTTGATATCGAATTCTGTCATCTGGACTTTCACACCTGCAGCGACAAAGGCCTTGATGCTCTTCTCGTATTCTTCGGGTGAAGGATAGTCGTAACCGTGGTGGCTCTGCATGCCTACGGCATCAATGCGGCATCCCTTTTCCTTGAGTCGCTTGACCAATCGGCACACAGCGTCACGCTTGGCGGGGTTGGACAGCGAGTAGTCGTTGTAGTATAGCTCTGCGTCGGGGTCTGCTTCATGCGCGAACTTGAATGCCAACTCAAAATATTCCTCGCCGATAATCTTGTAATAAGGCGTCTGACGATAGGTGCCGTCATCGTTGAAGGCTTCGTTCACCACGTCCCATCCTTTGATGCGACCCTTGTAACGCGATACCACGTCGGTGATGTGGTGATACATACGGTCGATGAGCACGGTGCGTGTGACAGTTTTTCCTTGCTTGTCGGTGAACATCCACTTGGGTGGTTGCGAGTGCCACACCAAGCAATGACCGATGACAACCTGGCCGTTTTCCTCACCCCATTTGACGGTTTTGTCGGCATCGGTCCAGTTGTATCGATGTTCTTCAGGATGTATCTCTTCCCCTTTCATGCAGTTTTCAGCAACGATAGAGTTGAAATGCTTTCTCACAATGTCGGCCGCTCCTTCGTCCCTGCCGTTGACAAGGTCCACGTTCACGGCAGCTCCAATGAGGAAATCTTTACCCAAAGTTTCTTTCAATGTTGGTTTCTGTGCCTGCGCCGAAGCAGTTCCCAATAGGAGAGCGGCACAGAAAAGTGCAATGTTTTTGTTCATAATTTAATGTTTTATTTATTGTGTCTTGCTTCAATTTTCTTGTTAATATCATCGATGACCTCGTCTGTCAGTTCATATTTCGAGATGATGAACATGCCGAGAAGCAACAGGATGGCTGGAATGACGCACACTAACCATAGAATGCCTTGCTTGGCAAACGCCGACTGCGACACTGCATTGGCCTCGTCGAAGCCCACAAACGATAATACTACGCCCGGGACAATGCCGCCCAGGGCCATGCCTGCCTTGTAGAAGATACCTGTCAGAGCGTTTACAATACCCGATATTCGTTTGCCCGTGGTGTATTCTCCATAGGAGATGACCTCCGGAATCAATGCCCACATATAGCCCGTTGTAACGATGATGCCGGTCGATTTAATGAACTGTGCGATGTATACAAGCCATATCATGTGCTTGAGGGAAGGCACGACGGAGATGATATAGAGCATAACCATACCCATGATACCTATTGACAGGAAGAAATAAAACATGCCACGCTTGCCTATTTGCCGTTTGATGGCGGGCACCATGGGCATGAAAATGAATGCGGGTACCGAGCCCAGCCCCATGTATATGGCAGTTTGTTCGGCGGTTCCCTCTACATTATATAATATATAGTATGAGCCGGCAGAGTTGCCTATGGCCATCATCGCAAACGAAATGATGAAGAAGAAGGCAAGGATACGCAACGGTTTGTTGCGTGCAAATTCAACCCACAGGTCTGAAACCTTCACGTTTGCCGTCTCCTTTTCGTCCATAACGACGCGCTCTTTACACTGGGTGTAGCAGAAGATGAGCAACGCCAAACCCACGAGTGCGTAAATTCCCATGGTGATGAACCATGCGGTGCCCGATTCACGTGTGTTCATCTTGCCATCGGGAGAGAGCGCGGCAACGATGATTGGAATGCCGAGCGATACGATAAGACCACCCGTGTTAGCAAAGAACATGCGCACGGCGGTGAGAATGGTTATCTCGTTCGTGTCTCGTGTGAGGCTTGCATTCAAAGCACCATAGGGCACATTGACCAATGTGTAGCACATGGACATGCCTACGTAGGTGATATAAGCATAGAGCAGCGAGCCCGAAAAGCCATTCCAGAAACACAGGATGGCAAAGCCCGTGAGTGGGATTCCGCCCAAAATGAGGTATGAACGGTACTTCCCCATCTTAGGACTGTGCTTGTCTACAAAGGCTCCCACAACGGGATCCCACAGGGCATCCACAATTCTCACAATACCAAACATCACCGCTACAGAGGCTGGATTGATGCCAAACACATTGGTATAGAACAGTAGCAGGTACATGCCTACCGTCTGATAAATCAGATTTTGAGCCAAGTCGCCGGATGCAAATCCTATTCTTTGGGTCCAGTTGAGCTTGTAGAAGCCTTTGGTTTCTATGGTCTGTCCATTATTATCCATATAGATTTGTTACTTTGTTTTTTAAGTTATGTTTATCTGTTTACTATTTTTGCAGCATACTCACCCATGGCCTTATAGCCTGCGGGATTAAGATGCAGGCCATCCTCTGAATATTCATCGCGTAGTTTTTCCTTGTCGAGCGGGTCTCGGGTGAGTTCATCAAAGTCGATTACGTCATCAAACTTACCACTCGTTCTAATCCAGTGGTTAACGGTTTGTCGCATGGCTTCGTGGAAATAGCTGTACCATCCGTTACCCTTGAACGGTGTGATAGTACCGCCATACACCTTCATCCCCTTTTTCTTGGCTTTGGCGATGAGCTCCTCGTAGGCACTGATCATGCTTTGGGCTACTTCTTCATAGCGGCCGTTGCTTGTGCCAATATCGTTTGTTCCTTGAAAGATGATTAGCCGGTCCACATTGCTTTGCCCGAGAATGTCGCGGTCAAAACGCTTCAATGCCGGCTCGCTTAAACCGCCTTTCACAAGGCAGTTGCCACCAATACCCAGGTTGAGCACACCCGTTGGGCACTTGGCGTTGAGCGCTTCCGACATCATGTCCGGCCATCTGTTTTGTTTGTTGGTCGTACTTCCACGACCGTCGGTAATGGAATTGCCCAATACCACGACGGCTGTGGCAGTGCTGAGCACGTTGATTTTGCAGATGTTGTACCAGTGTTCCAACTTTTCGAAAGCTCTGAACGTTGATTTTGGCTTCACTTCACCGTGTGCAATATATGAGGTGGTGCGTGAGCCGCGGTGTGAAGTGGCATGCTCCGGCACCTGGTTACCGTAACATACGGTAATGGAAAGCAACTGCAATGGCTTAAGTGGAAATGTTAGAACATCAGAGTTGACAACGCCTCCAATGGGAATTACCGTGCTCTTCTTTTTGTTGAAAGTAATATATTTAGAAGTTTTTGTGTTGATATCGCAAGAGTCAAGCGCGTCGGCAATATAGACAGACTTGATTTCTACGGGGGCGGAGCCAAACTCATTGCTGAGTTGCAAGACGAGCTTTTCACCGCCAATGCTGACCTTGACAATCTGCCGCACAGACGTGTTTGCCAAATTTGTAGTCCTTGGCATATCTCCCTTGCCGGTGTATTCGGCTGCTGCTGCCCACGTCCCCGTCCATGCAACCTTTGTGTTGCTATTGGATTGGGCCGAGACTTGTACACTTAATATAAAGCATATTAAGAGGGGTAATGTTGTTTTCATTGTTAGGTTTTGTTACGTTTAAGTGTTGCAAAGATAAAAATTAATCCGTATTAATCCAATAGGATACGTTACACTTGCGTTTTAATTTATTTCATATTTGATATTTGCACATTCAAAAGCTTTTCTTTGTCATAGGAAATGAGACTATAATGAGAAAGCGTCGGCATAATGTTTCCTTGTGTGTTTGAGTTTTGCGGCAGGAATAACAGTTTTCGCGCATTGTGCAACCGATATAAGAACTCGACAGAAGCGCTATCGAAATACTGGTGGCACAAATTTGAACGAATTAGGAATATATTATGCTTTCCTAAACAAGCGTTTGTTCGTTTTTTTACTTACATTTGCAAATGCGAGCTTATTCATCGCACAATAATTTTATTTATTCTATCGGTTATACTTTTTATATAGTCAATAATATAAAATAAAAACCTATATATCGTTTATGAAAAGTTTATTGATATTTGTTCTGTTAGCATTGACCGGTATCTCATCTTATGCAGAAGACGGCTCCCGTTTATGGATGAGCACGCCCAATACAGTAGCTCATTGCAAGGTGATAACCAAGGCTCCTACCTCTAAAACCATTGATATTGCCCGTCAGGAATTGGAAAATCACTGGACATTGGGCAGTAAAGTGAGTTTGGTACTCAACAAAAGTCTTCGCTTGGGAGAGGGCTACAAGGTTATAGCTAAGAGCAACGGAACATCTTATGAAGCATCTGTCCATGCTTCTCAGCCCATCGGTCTTCTCTATGGAGCTTACGATTTGTTGAGAATGCAAAACTCTGGGACGATTGCCCTGCATGGTAATCGAGCAAACACTTCTGTTGAAAAAGTAGAGAAGCCTACTTTCCCAACGCGTATGCTCAACCATTGGGATAATTTGGATGGAAGCATTGAACGGGGCTATGCCGGCAAGAGCATTTGGAAGTGGGAACAAATGAACAACGGTGTCATGTCCGAGACTTTGAAAAACCGCATCCAACAGTATGCCGCGGCTAATGCCTCCATTGGTATTAACGCCACAGTCTTGAACAATGTGAACGCTTCTCCCAAAATGCTGACACACGAATATCTCAGCAAGGTGAAGCTAATCGCTGATATTTTACGCCCCTATGGCATCACGACCTATCTCTCTATCAACTTTGCCACGCCCATGGCCCTTGGCGACACCAAGACAGCCGACCCTCTCGACAAGACCGTGGCCGGCTGGTGGAAGAAGAAAGCCAAGGAGGTTTACAAGCTCATTCCCGACTTTGGGGGCTTCTTGGTTAAGGCCAATTCTGAGGGACAGCCGGGCCCCGGCGACTATCAACGCACGCATGCCGAGGGCGCAAACTTGTTGGCCGATGCAGTGAAGCCATACGGTGGAAAAATCATTTGGCGTTCGTTTGTCTATGGAGCCAATCATAAAAATGAAGACAGGGTTAAGCAATCGTTGTCCGAATTCAAGCCCATGGACGGCAAATTCAGGCCCAATGTCATTTTGCAGTCTAAAAATGGACCGCTCGATTTCCAGCCTCGCGAGCCTTTTGCACCCATCTTTATGCAGCTCAAGAAGACACCCCAATATGGTGAGTTGCAGATAACGCAGGAGTATCTCGGGCAGAGCAAACATCTGGTTTATCTTGCTCCGATGTGGAAAGAGTTTTTCTCTTTTGTACATCCGTCATTGATGCAGGGCATTGCGGCAGTCGCAAATATTGGCGATGATACCAACTGGTGTGGGCACCCTTTCTCCCAGGCCAACTGGTATGCTTTTGGTCGACTGGCTTGGAATCCTCAACTCACGTCTGAAGAAATAGCGGACGAGTGGTTGCGACAAACCTTCAGTATGCCCGATGAAGCCATAACAACGATGAAAAACGTGATGATGGAGAGCCGTGAAGCTTGTGTCAACTATATGATGCCACTGGGCTTGCACCACATTTTCAAGTTCGACCACCACTATGGTCCAGAGCCTGACGGTTTCAAGGCCGACTATCCCTTGGAGTGGTGCCCTGTTTACTACCATCAGGCAGACAGTATTGGTGTTGGCTTCGACCGCACCATTGCTACCGGCTCTGCTGCTACCGCGCAATATCCTGAGCCTTATGCCTCAGAATATGACAACATCGCAACGTGTCCCGACGAATATTTGCTTTGGTTCCATCATGTGCCTTGGACTTACAGAATGAAGTCGGGGAAGACGCTTTGGCAGGAACTTTGCGACAAGTATAACGCTGGAGTAGCCACGGTTCGCAATCATAGATACATCTGGCATTACAAGATGAAACCTTATGTGGATGCGGAACGCTGGAATCATGTGGACACTCTGCTCAACGAACAGTTTGGCAACGCCAAGGAATGGCGTGACGTCTGCCTGGATTATTTCCAGACTTTCTCCAAATTGCCCATTGAATAAATATGCTCTTGCACAGATGAAAAAGCAACTGTTTTCCTTCCTTGTTCTTTTAATACTTTCCTTGCAAGCCTACGCTCAGGCCTATCATCCGGTGTTGGGTGGCGAGCTGAGCAATTCGGCAGCCACCTCTATAGCCGATATTGACGAGGTGATGCCACGCATGAAATCACTTGGACTCAACACGGTTCTTGTGCCTGCGTACTGGGATTTGATAGAAGCCGAGGAGGAAGTTTTTGATTTTTCCACCGTTGATCGGGTGATTGACAGGGCGCGTGAAAATGATCTTAAAGTCATTTTCTTATGGTTTGGTGCATGGAAAAACTCCATGAGCTGTTATGCCCCTTTGTGGTTCAAACGCGACACAAAACGTTTTCCCCGTGCCATGACGCGAACCGGTAAGCCGTTGGAGATAGCCAGTTGCTTTTCTAACAATGTGTTGCAGGCAGACTTGCGGGCCTTTACCAAATTCATGGAGCGCATCGCGCAGAAAAACAAAGAGGAAAAAGTGGTCACGATGGTGCAGATAGAGAACGAGATAGGCATGCTCGAAGACGCTCGCGACCATGCTCCTTTGGCCGAGAAAGCTTACAAACAGCAGGTACCTGCCAAACTCTTGAAGGCCTTGAAGCTGAACAAGAAAGGCACTTGGGCAGAGGTTTTTGGCACGGATGTCTATGCCGATGAAAAGTTTATGGCTTATCATTATGCTTGTTACGTTGAACATTTAGCCAAGCAAGCACGCCAAATTTACAATGTGCCGCTTTATGTCAACGCTGCCATGAACAGTCGTGGGCGCAAGCCAGGCGAATATCCTTCTGCCGGACCGCTGGCCCATCTCATTGACTTTTGGCGTTGTGGCGCACCCTCAATAGATTTTATTGCTCCCGATATTTATGATACGGGATTTAAGGATTGGGCGGCAAAATACGCTTTGCCCAACAACCCTCTGTTCATTCCCGAAATTCGCTGCACTTCCGATGCTGGCGTACGGGCCCTTTATACCATAGGAGAATACAGGGCGTTAGGGTTCAGTCCGTTTGCCATAGACCAAGCTCCTGAACACGTAACGGGCAACATCACCCAGAGCTATTGTCTTATCAATCAGCTCATTCCGCTGCTCAACAAGTACCCACAGTCATGGGGTTTGCTTTTTAGCCAAGCAGATAAGGAACGTGTTATAGATG
The DNA here is from genome assembly GCA_937995875.1 of uncultured Bacteroidales bacterium. Lineage (GTDB taxonomy): Bacteria > Bacteroidota > Bacteroidia > Bacteroidales > Bacteroidaceae > Prevotella. Next base: position 19,941 of record CALKIW010000154.1, read on the forward strand.
ATGACGGCGTATGTATCACGGCTCGCCACTTCTTCACCCTGCCTTGGGACTCGCGCGCAACAGACGGCACTACATGGCCCGAAGGTGGCGGCATGGTCATTCGGTTGGCCAAGCACGAATATATTGTTGCCGGCAATGGGGTAGTGGTAGAGTTTCACACCCAAACCGAGCGACAGCAACTCGAAGTAAAAGTGCTGGGCGAGGATGGATTTGCTGATGTGGGCAAGCAAGCCGACGGCCATATAAGCAAATTAAAAACCTTCACGGGAAGACGTCTCGGCTTAGGCTATGTGGATCAGGTGCGTGTGGACAAAGACGAAACGCTCCGTTACATTCGGCGTGACAATGGTGACCAGAGTCACCAAGGCCGACATGCACGTATTTCCGTAGGCGAGTATAAGATACTCCATATCAAATTATACGAATACTGACATTTCACAGAATCACTCTATAAACAACTGTCTATGGTACGTTTTGACCATAGCGGTGTGTGGGCCCAATGTGCTGCCCCTCAAAAAGTTTACACGGAAACGCCAAAAAAAAGCGCTCAGGTATT
>CALKIW010000155.1 GCA_937995875.1 uncultured Bacteroidales bacterium
TATATTTATAGTATTCACAAGCAGCCAGCAAGAACGCGCCAACGCCGAAATTAGACTGCGAGTTTTGATCTACCACCTGTCCGGGAATGGCTTTCTCACCAATGGGCTGAACGTAACCCACCTTTCCGCTCGGCTGCAAGGCCGTCTTGGTAAGATATTTCCATGCTCTTTCCACAGCCTTCACAACGGGTTGGCGAGCAGAAAGAACATCATTATTCAAGCCCCAAAGCAGGCCATAAGTGAAAAAAGCCGTACCCGAAGTCTCTGGGCCGGGAGCATGCTTGGGATCGAGCATCGAACGCGTCCAATAGCCCTTCTTCTGCTGTGTCTTCACCACGGCATCGGCCATGAGTTGAAATTTAGTGAGGAAAAAGTTGTAGTGGCGATAGCTTTTGGGCATATCTTGCAACACCTTAGCCAGTCCGGCCAGCACCCATCCGTCACCACGCGCCCAAAAATCCTTCTTGCCATTGACACTTTTGTGATTCGGATACACATATTTCCCGTCACGGAAATAAAGGTTAGTCTCCTTGTCGAACATGATACCATCGGCATACAACAGATACTCATAGAGCTTGTCGAGATATATCTCATCGCCGGTCAGCTTATACATCTTGGTCATGACGGGCATCACCATATAGAGCGCGTCGGACCACCACCAATAGTCGTTGGCCGTGGTGTGCACCTGATAGCACATCACCTCCTTGGCACGCTCCACCATCCGCTCGTTGCGGGCGGAGCCACCCTTGGCATTTTCAATCCAATAGATGTCAATATAAGTCTGGAAACATATCTGCCAGTCGCCAAAGAGCACAAAATCTTGCCCTTCGCCATAATGCTTATATTTCCACTTCGAAGGGTCTTTCTCGCTGGCTCCCTGCCAGTTGTTGTGCTCGGCCCAGCGTTTGCTGTAGTCGAGCCACGCTTCGTTGCCCAAGAGCTTATAGGCTTCCATGTTCCCCGTATGGTAGGCAGCAGGATCCCAGAAGCTGCGTGTCTCAGCCTTGTTGTTTTGTTGCCAGTAGTTGTTTACTTGGGCGATCACGTCAGCCACCTGTTCTTTTGTCCAGCCCTTAGCTTGTATGGCCAGGGCCACGCAGGCCAATACGGCCAAAGTAAGTATTTTTTTCATATCACAAATGAAGAGCTTGTAAGCCCTGTTTATTTATTATCTTACCACTTATCTCTTGTCTGGATATCGTCGCTCCATCGGTGGTCCTTCGGGAAGGGCTTTCCTCCCCATGCCTTCACTTGCGTCCACGGTTCTGCCTCAGAGGTCCAGAACGGTGAGTTGGCAGGCAGGCCGAGGGGCATAAAGCAGAGCGAACACATATAGAGCGACCCGTTATTGGTGTACCAATCGGCCGTTCCGGGTTGCGATCCACAAAAGCCTATGGTCAGGAATCCACCCTCGTTATAGTTGTTCTGATGGTCGAACATGCGATGCATCACCTGCGTGAGGGCTGCGCGCACCTGTCCGTTACTCAGATCTTTCGGCAATTTCTCATACCATGCCAGCAGAGCCAGCGGTTGCAGGGCGGCCAGTCGGTATGGCGTAGAACGTCCGATAACAGGGAATGTGCCCTCGGGCGATATAAAACGCTCGAGGATGATGGCAAACTTTTGGGCACGTTTCAATGCGCGATCCCAGTATTTCTGATAATCCAAGCGTGTATTGGCCTTGGCGTCGACCATGCACTGCAGGGTCTCGAGATACATGGCATGGAATACATAGCTACTATAATAGTCGAAGGCAAACACCGGACCGTCGGCATACCATCCGTCGCCCACATACCATTCCTCCACCTTGCGGCAGGCCGTATTCACACGGAACTCATCGTATTCGGCACCGGCCTTGGCCAAAAAACTCTCAATCACCGAGCTGAAGAGGAACCAATTGGTGTAGGGAGGGTCTACGCGACGCAGCTGCGTAAACTCTTCGAAATATCTTTTCTTTGTTACATCGTCCAGTGGTTTCCACAACACGTCGTATGCACGGATAAAACTCTCGGCCACATAGGCAGCGTCTACCAAGGCTTGCCCATGTCCACGCCAAGCCAGATAATCGGGACTTTGCGGGTCAACGGCATTCTTGTAGGCCGACAGCGCCCATGTGCGGAGCTGCTCACGCTGCTTGCTTTCAGCCGTGTCGTCATCGGGCAGCGACAACCACGGCGCGATGCCGGCCATCAGTCGGCCGAAGCACTCCATATAGGCCACCTTCTTATTACGGCCGTCCCAATTAGGACTCACCTCAAGTTGCATGTTTTTCTGTAATTCGCCCTTGCCCATATTCTCCAATACCGGACGAGCCATCGTGTAGGCCTGCTGACACCAATATTCACGTTCGGTTAGCTGATGTTTCTTCTTGGCGGCAATGCCACACGCGGGGAGCAGGCATGACATAAACACAACAATGACTTTGAGAAATTTTCTTTTCATTACATTTAAGTTTAGATGACTGAACATCTGTGTTTTTAGGAAGACTGAAATAGCCGGATAATTAATTACAAAGATAGTGTTTATTTAACTATTTCTATCAGATTAAACATATTTTAATTCCATTCGAGACATGTTTTTATCCCGAACTCCAAGACAGTATCAGCCTAAATTGTCGATGATTAATCATCTTCTAACCGGTGCCTGCGTTGGCACATCATCAATTCACAATGTGCCATAGTAGAGACGTGGGCTTGCCCACACTGCTGTCCCAAGAAAAATTAACATTTTCTCATATTTGTCTTATTATCAATACTTTAGATGTCGTTCTTTTACTCGGAGGATTTGAAAGCCAGGATGATATCTTACCTTTGCATTTTTGACAAAATGATAGCAAATGACACAAATTCCTTACATC
>CALKIW010000156.1 GCA_937995875.1 uncultured Bacteroidales bacterium
AATAACAAAGAACCCGAATTCTCCACTTCCTTTTCATATCCCGGATTTATTCTCTTTGCAATTCCCTGGTCAACCCAATCCCAGATAGCGGCACCTGCAATGTGAGCATTAGCCTCAATGACATCCCAATACTCCTGCAAATTACCTACTGAATTTCCCATGGCATGGGCATACTCACGCATAAAGATGGGTTTATCACGCTTTTCACGGGCATACTCTTTAAGCTTTCCGGGAGTATAGTAAGAGGGGTCGTTAAAAGCCGACACAGAAAGATCGGTATCACAGAAAATAATGCGTGAAGCATCTATGGCGCGTATCGTATCTGCCATGGCTTTCATATTACAACCGGCACCTCCTTCATTGCCCAAAGACCAGAAAACCACACAAGGATGGTTCTTGTCACGTTGTACCAGTGCAAGAGCCCTATCCACATGTGCTGACATCCATTCCGGGTTATCACCAAGGATTTTATTGCCTAAACCATAATCGTGACTTTCCTGATTAGCCTCATCCATCACATAGAAACCATATCTGTCACACAGTTCATAAAACAACGGACTGTTAGGGTAGTGCGAAGTACGGATCATATTGATGTTGGCTTGTTTCATCAACTTCAAGTCCTTTTCCATGGTTTCCCTATCCACCAACCTGCCGGTACGGGGATGATGCTCGTGCCGGTTCACTCCTTTCAGTTTAACGGGCTTACCATTAAACTTGAAAGTATTCCCCTCGATTTCGCACTTCCATATTCCCCAATGTGAGCATAACTCTTCAACCACCTGCTTTCCGTCGTAAAGTCTTATCTCAATATCATATAAATTGGGTTTCTCTGCCGACCATAGCTCCGGATTTTCCAGTACAAAGGATAAAGAATAACACTCGACGGATGAAGACGGCAAATTCTTTACGGGAGCGGTCAGCCTTTTCGTCACTTTCTCTCCCCGATTGTTTTTGCCCTTCAATATCATTTCAAGGTTCAACTTGCCGGATTTATGTTCCGATGAATTCCGCAGCCAGATTCTCGCCTCAAAGTCTGCCGACGAGAAGTCATCCGACAGCTCAGTGGCAAACGAATAGTCTTTTATATGAGTCTCAGGACGAACCCACAGCTCTACCGGGCGATAAATTCCACTGAAACGCCACATATCCTGATCTTCCAGATAACTTCCGTCAGACCAACGGTAGACTTCCACTGCCAAACGGTTTTGCCCTTCATTCACATATCGGGTAACGTCAAACTCAGCCGGAGCCATGGAATTTTCACTATATCCTACCTTTTCCCCGTTTACCCATACATACATGGCAGACTTCACCCCTTCGAAATGCAGGTACAACCGCTTACCTCTCATTTCTTCCGAAACATCAAACGTAGTCACATAAGAGCCTACCGGATTACGGTTTTCATAACTGAAGAAATGCTTCGGCGGCTCTCCCGTCACCCTCGGCTGATCTTTCTTAAAAGGATAAGTCCAGTTAGTATAGATAGGTTTCCCATACCCCTGCAATTGCCAGGTGCCGGGTACGGCGATATTGTCCCATCCGCTAACATCGAAATCACTCTTATAGAAATCAGCCGGGCGCTTTTCCGGGTCAGCAGACCACATGAACTTCCATGTTCCATTCAATGATACAATCTCGTCACATGCAGCCTTCCCGGAAGGAAGCGTCAACGTGGCATGATACTCTTCTTCATTGATTCCTATCACGTTCGGATTTTCCCAATCAGGCAATTGCTGAGCGTGTGCCTGAAACGCGAGACATATAACGGGCAAAAGCCTCCAACATTTTGTTTTCATCATCTTATTACAGCTACAAAACCACCGCGTGGTAAACACTTTATCTCTAAACCGGTTTCTTCGTCCGACAAGGGAATATTTTCTTCAATAGCAAAGCTTCTGTCATCAGTGCCGTCCTTGAACAAAGACACTTGCTTTCCACTTACTGGAATAGCCGCCAGAGGTGCACGGAGCGTCCTCGGTTCATTAGTCCCATTAATACCTGCAATATACCATACATCCCCTCTGCGCCGTGCCATGACAACTTCTACTCCGGGATAACCGGCCAAAAGTTTCGTATCATCCCAGGCAGTGGGTAACTCAGACAGAAGATGTTTTACTGCTTCCGGCAAGTTATCATAAACCGAAGGCCTATCGGGCATGTGCTGCAAAGCCGATTCGAAAATCACGGGTAACGCAAGTTCATGCCCGTGCGATGTGATATGCGGATGCTGTGAATCGGAAAAAGTTCCCGGAGTATAGTCCATCGGCCCTACAACGTTTCTTGTGAAAGGCAACGTGGCATTATGTTCGGCCGCCCGGTTGGTCAGTATCGGATTATTGTTATACCACTCGGCACCATACACCCCTTCCACCGACATCAGGTGGGGATATGTGCGTTGCCAGCCGCGAGGGATGGTGGCACCATGGAAGTTAAGCATCAGCTTGTACTTCACCGCATCCTCCAGCAAATCCATATAATAGTTCATGGTGGCAGCACTATCGCCCGTGAAGAAGTCTACTTTGATACCGGCAACTCTCATGTCACTCAGCCATTTATATTCCTTCTCCCGGTCTTCTTTCTTATTCAGCCGGTATAAAGGGCCGGGACCAAGCCAGCTTGTACTCGAATTATACCATAGCAAGGGTTTAATACCCTGTTCCAAAGCATACTTCACGGCATCCTGAAGGTTGCCTCCATTGCCCATTTCATCCCATTCCCAGTCAATCAGGTCATAGGGCCACTTCATGCGGGTGGCCAGGTCGATGTATTCTTTCACTATCTGATAATCCTTGGAACCGTGGTTGTGCGCCCAATAAATCCATGACACCATTCCGGGTTTTATCCATTCCGTATCCTCCACCTTAGAAGGGTCAGATACATCCGTCACCAGTGTAGACTCAGTAATATCAGCTAAAGAGCCAGCAATAAGCAATCGCCATGGAGACTCCCACACACCACTGAAAGCAAGTTTTTTATCAGCCAGTCGTACCTGATAATTATCGCGATTATCCCCATTATACAGAAAAGAGCCACAATGCCCCCGTCTGATATTGGCCTCCGTAATCAACACAAACACAGAATCCCGTGGCTCTATAAGCGCCGGATATCCCCAAAGATCAACCTCCGGACGGTTGGCAAGCTTACCGTCAGTAGACAACGGGAAAAACTTTTCATAACCCGGATCATATTGTTGTATCCATCTTTTACTCCCTTTCGGCAAAGCGTACGCCGTATATTCATTGATGATATGTTCTTCATCCGAAATAGCTTTAAGTCCATACTTAAATGCAATTCCATCGTTGTACACCCTAAACGTTACCTCCAAAATTTGCTCTTCATCGTTTTCCAGAGAATAAACCCGTTCGGAAGCCTCGTTCACACAATGGCTCCGTTTTCCCGTAATCATCTTATAATCATCAATCACGGATTTCGGTTCTGAAACTGATTTCAATCTTAAGTTACCGGCAAACTTTTGAGCATCTGTCTCCAATCCCAGTTCGGAACGAAAAAGAATACTATCTCCCTTGTAATGCACAACAAAAGCGGCTTTTCCATAATCGCCATCCTTTGTTGTCACTACACCAACCTTTAAGGTTCCGTCAGGAGAAATAGTATCAAATGTTCCCGAATGGCACGAACTGATTATAGCAGCTATTACAATCCCCCATATTTTTCTAAGTAAGTTCATAAACATACATATTTAGTCAGTACAACTACCCTTATTTGTTAACCCAACAAAAGTAGGGAAATACCTCTGTATATATTTGCAATTTTAGATAATCCATTTGTGATTTTAGATAATATCGTCCTCCTATCCCACTGTAAAGCAAGAAAAGCCCGAAGCATATTTCTATCGCTTCGAGCTTTTCAATCATTTGTTATTCCTTTCCCAAAAACTATTTACCATTAAATTCCTATCAAAATAAATGCAAAATTTAACCTCTAACTTTATCTA
>CALKIW010000157.1 GCA_937995875.1 uncultured Bacteroidales bacterium
TCGTTATTTCAAAAGATTGTATATAACTCATTGATAGTCAAACGAATGTACTATTATTGAGGAAAATTGTCAGTGAATTTATGTATCGAATGCTTGCTTTTTCTTGTCGCAACGATACGCTATAAATAGATGGAAGTATCTATTTTGAGAAAGATATAGATGGGATATAGAAAATAAATAATTTTGCAAAATGAAAGTTATTAAAACAGCTATAGATGGTGTCGTAATCATCGAGCCGCGAATTTTTAAGGACGATCGTGGCTATTTTTACGAATCGTGGAATAAAAGGGATTTTGATGAGAATGTATATCCGGTAGATTTTGTGCAGGATAACCAATCAAAATCATCGTATGGCGTGGTTCGCGGACTGCACTTTCAGAAGGGCATACATTCTCAGAGCAAACTCGTCAGAGTGGTGCAGGGCGCAGTGCTCGATGTGGCTGTGGATATTCGCAAGGGCTCACCAACGTTTGGAAAACATGTGGCTGTGGAGCTGACAGGGGATAACCACCGGCAGTTTTTCATTCCGCGCGGTTTTGCACATGGTTTCAGTGTGCTGAGTGAGACCGCCATTTTCCAATATAAATGTGACAATCTCTATTGCCGGGAGAGCGAGGGTGCCATAGCATGGGATGACCCTGCACTCGGTATCGACTGGCGAATACCTGCCGAAAAGGTGATACTATCGGAGAAAGACGCCCATCATCTTTTGTTGAAAGATTCGGAAGAATTGTTCGATTATGCTGTTGAGCTATATTGATTTTCAGATATCGAGCAGTTTTCAGACAAACAACGCTTATAACTTCAAATAACGATGAATATTCTGGTTACCGGTGCCAACGGCCAATTGGGCAACGAAATGCAAATCGTTGCCAGGAACAGTAAAGATCATTATATCTTCACCGATGTGTGTGATGGTTACCAAAAGTTGGACATCACCGACATCAATGCTATCCGCGGAATGGTGCGGGAAAACGACGTGAAATGCGTTATCAACTGTGCGGCGTGGACCAACGTGGATGCTGCCGAGACTGCCGGTGATATCGTCGAAACCCTCAATGCTGTTGCCCCGGAGAATCTGGCCAAAGTGATGAAAGAGGAGAATGGATTGCTCGTGCATATAAGCACCGACTACGTCTTTGGCGGCGACCCCTACAATGTGCCCTGCAAGGAAAACCAACAAGGCACTCCTACGGGCGTTTATGGTCTGACCAAGCTGCACGGCGAGCAAAAGATACAAGCCTCCGGCGTGGACCATATCATCATTCGCACGGCCTGGCTCTACTCCGAGTTTGGCAAGAACTTTTTGAAAACCATGCTCAACCTGACAGCCACGAAGCCCCAACTCAAGGTGGTTTTCGACCAAACGGGCACTCCTACCTATGCTTACGACCTTGCCCGCGCCATCTTCGATATTGTGGAAAATCGTAAGTATGTTGGCCACAGCGGCATCTACCATTACAGCAATGAGGGTGTGTGCAGCTGGTACGATTTCACGAAGATGATAGCCGCTCTTGCCGGTCACACCGCTTGTGACATCCAGCCCTGTCACAGTTCCGAATTTCCTTCGCCCGTCACCCGTCCCGCCTACTCCGTGCTCGACAAGACAAAAATCAAGGAAACCTTCGGCCTCAAGATACCGTATTGGCTCGACTCGCTGAGGGAGTGCATGGATAATCTCAAAAGCTTACAGATTACAGAAAATGAAAAATTGTAGGATCGTTTTGTTTACAGTCCATTAGTTTGAACAACGGATATAACAACAAGAACAGCTTAATGGACATCCTGTGTCCTGCAAAGATTTTTTATACACTATTAATGTGTTCCGCTTGACCATGAAAAGCAACTGTAACAAATTTGCCAGTCAAGCATCCAAGTCTTTGAGAATTTATTAATGTGAGCCATATCTTTAAGTGTATCGTTTATTTCGATTATTGCATTGAGTATTTTATGCATCCTTTTTGCATGTTATTTAGAGGCAGCTAAAATTTAATATGAAGTATAATCAATTAAAAGCAGGGGCTTTTTTATCTTATATATCTATTATATTAAACAATATTATTGGTTTAGTATATACCCCTTTTTTATTACGGATGTTGGGACAAAATGAATATGGACTTTATTCTTTGGTTGCATCTGTGGTTTCATATTTGACAGTCTTAGATTTAGGCTTTGCAAATGCTATAGTACGATATACTGCAAAATTCAGAGCCAAAGGTGAGATAGAGGCTCAATATAAAATGTTTGGAATGTTTCTGCTTCTATATTGTGGTATTGGTTTCATCGCCTTGTTGATTGGTGTAATGATACTGTTCAATGTAGACTCTCTTTTTGATAGTACGATGACTGCAAATGACCTTTATAAGGTCAGGATAATGATGGGGTTGATGGTTTTAAATGTGGCTTTTACTTTCCCCATGAGCATTTGGGGTGCTATCATTACAGCTTATGAAGATTTTGTATTTCAAAAAATCGTTAATTTATTGAGGATCATTCTAAACCCATTATGTATGGTTGTATTACTTTTTTTAGGGTATAAGGCCATTGCAATGGTTGTTGTTATTACAGTCTTCAATATAATAACATTCACTAGTGTCCACTTAAATACTTTAACATTCGGCTTTGCTTACTGATTGTA
>CALKIW010000158.1 GCA_937995875.1 uncultured Bacteroidales bacterium
TACAAAGTCGTTGTTCATCTCCGGAGCGTAGAACGCTGTGTATGCTTCAGGGGCATGCGATTCATAGCCGAGTCCCAGCGTCAGCGTGTTGCCGCGTCCGAGATTGAAGTCTCCGCTGGCCTTGAGTCCGCCTTCGAGGAATTTGGCTGTCTTGCTCTTGCCGTATGAGTTGTCTGCGAAAAGGCCGTTGCGCATCTTGCCGTCGCGCTGCATGGTCTTGCCACCCACGCGGGCTGAGACGTTGTAATGCACCAAGCCGAAGTCCTCGCTGTAGCTTGTCCAGAATTGTGCTTTGTTGGTGATGATGTGGTAATCGTAAGCAAAGCGGTCGCCTTCCTTGACTGTCGCGTTCGGGTTGTTCAAGTCGTATTGCAACTTGTCCGACCCTGCCGCATACCTACCCAAGGCGTAGTTGTTGATATTGTGGTAGGAAGCGGCTCCCAACATATCTTCCATGGTTTGATAATGGTTGGCATTGTTGTGTGCCAAGACAAATCCATTGTTCCAAACACTGTTCCTCGTCACACGAGAGGAGAGGGTCGAAGAGAGTGTCACGTTAAGCACGTCGTTGTGCTTGGCCTGTATGAAGTACATGGCGTCGGCACCCTGTTTGGCTGCTTGACGGTTGGCGAAAATCAGCTCGTCAAAGTTGATTTGGCGTGCCCGTTCGTTACCCATGAGATAATCTCGCGTGAAAATGAAGTCGTCATATCCCTGCTTTGTGTTCGCAGCGCTGCCTCCCCAAGGGTTGTAACTGTTGGACGGCAGGCGCTTGTAATAGTCGGGATGTGGGTTCTCGGCGTTGTTATAGTTGAGTTTTGAACTTGAATACATACCGTATTTGCCAAACAGCGAGGTGGTTAGCCTGCTCTTGTCGCTCATGTCCCAGTCCCATGTCAGGATCGCCGACGGCGAGAAGTCGTTCACCACTCGGCTGTTGCGTTTCTTGCCGTTTTGGTAGCCCCAATATGGGTTGTACTGATAGTTGTTGGCCAGCCAGTACATCTCGTCCGTCGATGCGCCCTGTGATGCGCGCTCGGTGGGGTTGCCCCACGTGGACAGCGAGATGGAGTGGTGGTCTCCGATGAGTTTCTGGATGCCAAAGAAATAAGACAGGGCATTGTAGAATGTGCCCGGCACGTAGCCTCGATTGGCCCACCGATAGGTCACGTTGGCAGAGAAAGCCCAGCCGTCATTGGTCAGTCCGCTGTTGTAGGTGTACATGCCTCGCAGCGTGTAGTTGCGGTTGGCGGCCGACAAGGTCACACGGTGTCCTGCCGGCATGGCGGCCGGCCTGAAGTTATAGTTGTTTGACCCGCCCATGCCCGACATGGCGAAGTTGTTGCTCTCAAAGGGCAACGCCGACTCCATGGCACGCGTTTGCTGGTTGAGTCCTCCAACCAAAGAGTAGCGAAACTGTCCCGACTCCATGTCGTTGACGGGCGCACCGTTAATGTAAATCTCGTTGTACTTTTGGTTCAAGGCCCTATACCTGAATCTCATCGGTGAGAAAAGATAGCCCACCCCCGACGCGTAGGCGTTCGAGTTGGAATTGACAATGGAAATATTTTGTTCCATGTTGTCGTCCTCGCCCAATTGTGCTTCGGTAAAAGTGAAAGCCGCCTCACCAACGTTTGTCGAGTCGGTTTGTGCGTAAGCCAATGGGGCGCAGCTTAGGGCCACCATGGCCAAGATAAGCTTTTTTTGCATAATAATGTGATTAGTAATTTTATTTATGGTTACAAAATAACTAAATATATTTTAGAAAGGTGCATATTTTCTGATAAATTTTTATTAAAAGCAGCCCTTTCTCGGATTTTATTACGATATTTGCAGCAAATATTAATCATAACTGATGAAACACAAAATTTTGTTTATCGCATTGATGTTGGCTGTTGTTTTGCCAACGTCAGCACAGAAGAAGTATTCTGTTTATGCAGTTGGTTTTTACAACTTAGAAAACCTTTTTGACACGTGTCATGACGAAGGGAAGAGAGATTTTGACTTTCTCCCCACAGGGTCATATCGTTGGAACGGCCTGAAATACGGTCGCAAGCTCCATAATATGGCCCGCGCGCTGAGTGACATGGGTACTAACGTGCTGCCGGGTGTGGGCTGTGCCGTTATCGGTCTGTCCGAAGTGGAGAACGACAAGGCCCTGACCGACCTCTGTGCCCAGCCGGCACTCAAGGCCCGCGACTACCGATTCTGCCATATCGAGGGTCCCGACAGGCGCGGTGTAGACTGTGCCCTGCTCTATAATCCGAGCCTTTTCAAGGTCAAAAACGTCAAGTTGGTGCCTTACGTACCCTCCGCCAAGCAAGACAGTAGTTTCAAGACGCGTGGTTTTCTCACCGTGAGCGGCGAGATGGCGGGCGAGCCTGTGGCCTTCATCGTGTGCCACCTGCCCAGTCGTTTCAGCGGATCTTACTATCGTGAGGTGGGTGCTGCGCAGGTCAAGGCAGTCAAAGACTCGTTACTCCGCGACGACAAGCACTGCAAAGTGTTTGTCATGGGTGACATGAACGACGACCCCACCAACAAGAGTATGTATGAGGTGCTTGGCGGCAAGGAAGAAATTGATAAGGTAGGCGCAGACGATATGTACAATCCTTGGTACAACATCCTCGTCAAACAGGGCACCGGCACACTGATGTATCAAGGCCGTTGGAACCTGTTCGACCAGATTTTGATGACGCCGAACCTGCTCAATCCTAAGGGCAGCAAGGACTATCGGACCCTTAAATACTGGAAAAACGAGATTCAGCGTATGCCCTATCTGTTTCAGACGGAAGGCAAATACAAGGGCTCGCCCAAGCGCACCACGGCCGGGGGTGTATGGCTGGACGGTTTCTCCGACCACTTACCGGTATGCGTCTATTTAGTCAAGGAGCAGAAAAAATAACACTCCGTGCGCGTGTTTTCGGCATGTGGAGTGACAAAGCGCACTCTGCCGACAACCGGAAAGCACGTGCGTAGAAATCCAAATGTTGATGTCAGCAACTAAAGATATGTCCAAATCGGAACAAGATTTGGCACGAAAAGAAGGAGGGGGTGGCGTGGAAGTCCACCCCTTCGTTCCATTTTTGCCACCCAATGCCAAGCTCCTCATGCTCGGTACGTTCCCTCCTGCGCCCAAGCGATGGTGCATGCCTTGGTATTATCCCAACTTCACTAACGATATGTGGCGCATTTTCGGTATCTGCTTTTTTGATGACAAGATGCACTTCGTGGATACGGAGAACAAGACTTATCGTTTGGAAGTCTTGAAAAACTTTCTTGAACGCACGGGCGTAGCTCTCTTTGACACCTGCCTGCGCATACGCCGCACAACAGGAACGGCCTCTGATAAAGACCTTGAGGTGATAGAGCAGGCCGACCTTGACGGTATGCTTCGCGTTTTGCCGGATTGTCGCGCGGTGGTGGCCGCCGGCCAACTGGCCACGAACATCTTTACCAAACACTATGGCATTGACGCGCGGAAGATGAAGATGGGCGAACACCGCGATTTCCAATTCGAAGGGCGTACCATCAGTCTCTACCGTGAGCCGAGTTCATCGCGGGCCTATCCCATGAAAGTAGAAGAAAAGGCGACATATTATGCCAAGATGTTTCAAGATATAGGACTATTATAGCCAAAAGTTTAGAACATTATTTAATCACATTCTCCACTCTTCACTTTTCATTCTT
>CALKIW010000159.1 GCA_937995875.1 uncultured Bacteroidales bacterium
TGTAGTAAATGAGAGAGATAGAGAGAAAGCTGCAAGATTAGGCTATATTGGCAACTACACTCGATTGGGCAATTCCTGTTGGTATACAAGTATCGAACATGGTCGCCGTCACCAGCCTCTTCCTCTTATGACGATGGACGAGAATATTAAATTCAGCAAACATAAAGAGATAAGAGCGCGCGGGTATCAGCCATACGATAACTACGATGCCATTGAGGTCCCCTTTACTGATGCTATTCCTTCCGACTATTTTGGAGTAATGGGGGTGCCTATCAGTTTTCTTGATAAGTATTGCCCAGAGCAGTTTGAGATAGTCAATGCGAATGATTACCGACGAACGGACAAAGTACCGATTAAAGTGCATGGGCTGATTAAAGACAAAGAAGCGGCTATTACAACTTTTAACAAAAAAGATTTGGATATTTCATCTAAAAAAAATAAGAGAGAGAAGGACAACTTATGCACGCATATGCATCAAGAGAATTACTTGCGTCGGGAAGTGACGGTTGGCACATTAACGGAAAACGGACTTATGCACGCATATTTATCAGGAGGTTCATATTATGACATGGTTGCACGTCCGGTAATAGAAGGAATCAAGATTTATCGTAGAATATTTATAAAGACAAGAAGTGTATGAAAACAACTTTAAAACAATACACTGTACAAGAGCTTTGTAAAGGCTTTGTGTATAACAAATTAGAAGGCAAAGGACTGTTCGGTTTATCAGGCAAGCTCACCATTCAGCCTGAGTATCAGCGTAACTATATCTATGCTGACGGAAAACGGGATGTGGCCGTGATCGAATCGATATTGAGCAGCTACCCGTTGGGACTGATTTATTTTAATAAGGTCGGTGACGAGCGGTACGAAGTGCTTGATGGCCAGCAGCGCATCACGAGTATTGGACGATTCATCACCGAACGCTTTCCGATAAAGGACAAGAACGGGTTGGAGCAATATTTTACGGGATTATCCGCTGACAAGCAAGACCTTATCAACAATACCCGGCTGCTTGTGTACGAATGTGAGGGCACAGAAACTGAGATAAAAGATTGGTTCCGAACAATTAATATCTATGGTGTCCCCTTGAATGATCAGGAATTGCGCAACGCCATTTATTCAGGACCGTTCGTTACATTGGCCAAGGAACAGTTTAGCAACAGTCAGAACTCTAATATTCAGAAATGGGGTGCTTACATTTCTGGTTCCGTCAATCGGCAAGATTTCTTAGAGCGTGCGCTGCAATGGGTGAGCAAGGACTGGGAGAAGAAGGGAAGCATAGATGCTTACATGTCGAAGCACAGGCAGGATAACAATATCTCCGAGTTGGTGACGTACTTCAACAGCGTCATCGACTGGGTATCTGCAGTGTTTGATGATGTTGAAAAAGAAATGTGTGGATTGGAATGGGGTAGACTATATGAAACCTACCATAAGAATCCTTATAATCCATCAAAGGTATCTCAAGAAGTTCAGAAACTTTACAGCGATAGTTATGTAAAAAATCGCAAGGGAGTATTTGAGTATATCCTTGGTGGATGCACAGAAACAAAGTTGTTGGACATCAGGGTATTTGACGAGGCAACCAAGAAGAAAGTGTATGCAGAACAAACTAAAGTTGCAGAAGCCAAAAGGGAATCAAACTGTCCTTATTGTGCCATAGGGCACGATGCTAATAAGCATAAGATTTGGAAGCTGTCGGAAATGGATGCCGACCACGTAGCAGCATGGAGTAAAGGGGGAGCAACGGAAATCCATAACTGCCAGATGCTTTGCAAATCACATAATAGGGCAAAAGGAAATAAATAAAGTGTATGGAAATTATAAACGAACAGAACCGACAAGATGCAAAAAATATTAGTAATTCGAATGTGAATATAACTAGTCGACCCTCAAAAAAACGACATCGCATTTTTCATATAGACCTGCGGGATGAATTGGTGATGAAAATTTAATTCCTGTCTTCCACAGCACCATATGATCACTCTTTCAATAAGGCACAAAAGAAGCCTTATGGCTCTTTTGAAGTTAAATGCGGCAGCTGCAAGCATGACGTTGATGGAGTCTCCGAAGAGACCCTTGTAGAAGTTCCTCCCTAACCGATGGTCTGCCTTGCAATGGCCTATGACAGGCTCTATTCCTGCTCGCTTGCGGAAGAGTTTGTGTTTTTCCTGACTTCGTCACTCAAAAAATACGTATTTTACAACTAATTGATAAACAAAGT